>CAIPQU010000012.1 GCA_903867305.1 uncultured beta proteobacterium | reverse complement strand
TGAGGGTGGCAAAGGGAGAGCTTTCTCAGAAGACCATAAAGCTAACTTAAGTGCTGCTCATAAAGGATATGCGATGCCCGAGGAGCAAAAAGCCAAAATCAGGGAATCAACCAAGAAGTCTCGAGCGGGAATCAAAACGCTCGGTATGACAGGAAGAAAGCACTCTCCTGAGACGCTGGAAAAGATGAGGGCAAAAGCATTGGGGAGGAAACAAAGCCCTGAGAGCATTGCAAAGATCTCAATGACAAAAAAATTGGCTGCAGCCATTAAGAGGGGCGAGAGTTAGGGCGATTAGCCCTGCCTTTTGGCTAATTTAGCCTAACAATCAATACATAGCCAATACATAGACCAAAAAAGCAAAAAGGCTTCAAAGACATAATCGCCTTCAAAGCCTTCTACTGTTTGGTTGCGGGGATAGGATTTGAACCTATGACCTTCGGGTTATGAGCCCGACGAGCTGCCAGACTGCTCCACCCCGCGTCTGTTTGGTAATAAGAAGACTACTATAGCACTTAACTATAAAATACGCAAGTCTATCTATTAGTTCCAGGAATGTTATCAATCACAAAATGAGGGTAGGGGATGCTGATTTTTTCACGTTCAAAAGCCACTTTGACTCTGGCTTGAAACTCTCTTCTAATGAAGCCTTGATGAATCGCCATCACCTTCATCCTTGATCGAATAATGATTGAAGAGTCAGCAAATTTCTCTACTCCTGCGATTTCAAGATGATCAAGTATTTTATCGGCGAGTTCTGGATCGGCTCTCATCTCTAGTGCCACCTGTTTTAATACCTCATTGACATGCGTAACGTTTTCCTTATAGGCAACGCTAATATCGATCACCGAGTACGCATAGCTTCTGGTTCGGTTGGTGACTACCGTAATCACACTATTCGGTACAAAATGTACGACTCCTTCATAATCACGTAATCGAATATAACGTAGAGTTACTTCTTCAACAGTTCCAACTTTTCCAGCGATTTCGACGATATCCCCTTGTCGGATTTGATCTTCAATGAGCATTACAAATCCAGTAAAGTAGTCTTTCACTAGACTTTGAGCCCCGAATCCAACTGCAATACCAGCCACACCAGCTGTCGCTAAAAAAGGCGCTACAGAAACCCCAAAGCCCGATAAAACGGTCATCAGGGTAATCATGACAATGATGACTGTTGCGATATAGCGAATGACCCTTGAGAGAGTTTGTATACGTTTGACATCATCACCCGAGGCTCGATTGGCTAATCGATTTTCGACACTCGTGATAACACTGCGGAGCAAACGTGCTATCAGCCAGGAAGAAAAAATAATCACACAAACTTCAAAGAGGATAAAAATAATATCAACCCACTCAAGGAGTTCACTCAGAGCGTATTTTTCCAGAAGATGGGTCATCGAAGTTTTCATAAGTGGTTTTTAAAAGGTCAACTTGAAAGTATTGCCAGGATGCTCAGCAAATGCGTATTTTATCCCTTAAATTAGCAGCTCTTTGATTTTGATGCGCCCATATCAAACGTATGCTACTCAACAAGAACTCGTTATTAGTTCATCCCCAAAGCATATTTTGGAAATGTAAGACAAATTAGTTGATCGTCGTGAAACATCTCGAAATGACCTACTAAATCTTTATTTTCAATGGCTTAGCAATCATTTTCGTTGGTTAATTTACGCGAAATTAAGTATTTATTTCATATAAGTCTTGAATTAAATGCACACTTCTTGCAAATTTGGTAAGGGCAGCTGGTATTTTAGATTTTTTTTCGATTCGAAAGGATTACAATACTTTGACCGAAATCTATTTTAGGTAAAAAATGTCTTTAAGCAATCCCGAGTTTTCAGAATCCAAGATTCTTCGCCCCATCACTTTGCATCAAAATTCGCATGAAAAAAAAGGTGGACTAGCAGCTCTTACGATTGCAGCAACTGGTATCGTTTTTGGAGATATTGGAACTAGCCCACTCTACGCCTTAAAAGAATGTTTCAGTCCCGAACATGGGATTCCCTTTTCTGAGGAGAGTGTCTACGGCATTTTATCAATGGTGTTTTGGGCTTTCTTAATCGTCGTCTCCCTAAAATATTTGTTATTTGTCATGCGTGCCAGCAATAATGGTGAGGGTGGTATTTTGGCTCTCATGGCTTTGGCTTTAAGAACGGTTCCACCAAACTCTAAGAGATCTTTAGCCATTATTATGTTGGGGGTTTTTGGTGCTTGTATGTTCTATGGTGACGCAGTCATTACTCCAGCGATTTCTGTCTTATCAGCGGTTGAAGGTCTCGAGATCGTTTCTGAAGAGTTCACGCGCTTTGTGATACCGATTACTTTGGCCATTTTAATTTGTTTGTTTTTAATTCAACGAAGTGGTACGCACATTGTGGGAGCATTGTTTGGCCCCATTATGATTATTTGGTTTCTTGTTTTAGCAGTCATGGGTTTTTATAACATTGTTGATAACCCTCATGTGTTAATTGCGGTGAGGCCAATTTATGCCATTGAGTTTTTGATGGAGCATTCCTTACAGGCTTTTATTGTTTTAGGTGCGGTATTTTTAGTTCTAACGGGCGCTGAAGCTTTATATGCTGACATGGGGCATTTTGGTGCTAAGCCGATTCGGTTAGCTTGGTTTTTTATTACGATGCCGTCGTTGTTACTCAACTATTTTGGACAGGGTGCTTTTTTAATCTCGCATCCCGAAGCTATCACTAATCCATTTTTCTTGATGGTTCCTGAATCCTATACATTAAGCTTAGTCATTTTGGCGACGATTGCCACCGTTATTGCCTCGCAGGCAGTGATTTCTGGAGCGTATTCGATGACCAGCCAAGCGATTCTTTTAGGATTTGTTCCTAAAATGAAAGTCTCCTACACTTCTGCGAAAGAGATTGGACAAATATACATACCAACTATCAATTGGCTTTTATTGGTTGTAGTTGTTGCCATTGTGATTGCTTTTAAAAGCTCCGCAAACCTTGCTGCTGCCTATGGAATTGCCGTTACGACGACCATGATTATCACCACCATTTTAGCGGCGATCGTGATGAGTTTTGTTTGGAAATGGAATCCCATTTTTATCTTTTTAGTGATTGGTTCATTTTTAATCGTTGACTTTGCCTTCCTTGCCGCCAACTTATTAAAAGTTGCTGAGGGTGGGTGGTTTCCCTTGTTGCTGGGAATGATTTGCTTCTTACTATTAATGACGTGGTTTCAGGGGCGCAGAATCTTACGTGAGAAAGCGATTCAAAACGGCATCCCTCTGGAGAGCTTTGTTCAATCCTTGGCTGCGCATCCACCTCATCGGGTAGAAGGAACTGCCGTATTTTTAACCGCCCACGTTGACTATGTACCCGTGGCCATGCTGCATAACTTAAAACACAATCGCATCTTGCATGAACGGGTCATTTTCTTAAAAATCAGTGTCTGGGACATTCCCTTTGTTGAAGATGAGGAGCGTCTAACCTTCAAAGATTTAGGGGCTGGAATGTATTTGGTGAGAGCGATTTACGGATTTAAGGAAACGCCCGATGTACTAAGCATCATGGAGATGATTGGTAAGCAATTTAATATTCAATGTGAGTTGATGGAGACTTCTTTTTTCTTGGCGAGAGATACGGTTGTACCTTCAGCCATCCCAGGTATGGCTATTTGGCGCGAAAAGCTTTTTGCTTGGATGTTCCAGAACTCAGCAAAACCAGCCGATTTTTTCCAAATTCCCACCAACCGTGTGGTGGAACTTGGCGCCAAAATTGAGATTTAACGGTTTAATCTAAAAGATCGGGTTGCTCTTTGATGATCCGGTCATACAGCGGTTGAAACGAGAACCATCCAGCGTAGGGTGAGCCCACAATTGAATAAGCCTGTTCAGCGGACTCCTTTTTAATCGGAATTGGCTTTTGTCCTGTGGACATGGCGATCATTTGGACTTGGCAGCAACGCTCCATGGTGATATACCACCAAACTGCGGCTTCCACGGTTCCACCTACCGTCAACAAACCATGATTCTGCAAAATAGCGGCTTTGTAAGAGCCAAGAGACTCGGCTACACGGACACCTTCATCAATTTCCACCACAACGCCACCGTAGTCCCGATAGACGGCATGGTCTTGATAAAACGCACAGGCATCTTGAGTCAGAGTCTCTAAAGGCAAGCCCAGAGTAGACCATGCACGGCCTTGCGGGGAGTGTGTATGGGCTGCTGCAACCACATCTGGGCGAGCTAGATGAATTTGTGAATGAATCGCAAAAGCTGCAGCATTTACTGGGTGTTTTCCATCAATCACATTTCCATGATGATCTACGCGAATTAAGTTCGATACATTCACCTGACTAAAGTGGACACCGAAAGGGTTAACCCAAAAAGTATCTGGAAACTCTGGATCCCTTGCGGTGATATGACCAGCAATACCCTCATCAAATCCCATTTTAGAAAATAATCGAAATCCAGCTGCTAAACGCTGCTTCCGGTAGATTCTTTCATCAGCCACATTCGTAAAAGTAGGTGGCATTGGTAAGCTAGGGCCAGCTTTTGTGCCAATTTTTTCTTGACTAGCTTGCATGCCAGATACAGGGTGGGGTGCGTTCATTGAAAAAGTCTCCAGAAAAAAGGTATGATGGCCACTACAACCTACATTATTATCAATCTACAAAAATATTATAAATCTTTCCAAAATGATCTTAAGTCCTGATGATACCCCTCGCATATTAGTTTTAGGTTCTGGGGCTATTGGATGTTTTTATGGTCATGCATTATCGAAGGCTAGGGCTCATGTCACTTTAGTTGTTAGAACCGATTATCCAGTCATTAAAGTTCATGGCGTCAACATGTTAAGTGAATCTCTGGGTGATCAACTATTTGTTCCCCACGATGTAATACCTTCTTGCCATAGCTATCAAGGGAGTTATCCGGATTATTTGGTGGTGGCCCTGAAAGTGGTGAAGGGGGTTGATCGTGTCGAGATGATGCGCCCTGCAGTAGGTCCAAATACCGTAATTGTGTTGATTGAGAATGGTGTTGAAATCGAAAATGAGATTCATGATGCTTATCCTAATAATCAAATTATTAGTGCATTAGCCTTTATTCAGGTGAGTCGAATCGCTCCTGGGGTAGTTAGGCACTATGCTTATAGTGAGCTGACAATCGGTAATTATCCGGGTGATGTAAGTAATGAGTGTAAAGAGTTGGCTAGGCTTTTAGAGATTGGTGGAGTACCGGTTGTATTAAATGAAAACATTACCCAAGGTCGTTGGCAAAAGGTCTTATGGAACGCTTCGTTTAATCCTGTTTCAGTATTAGGTGGCGTTATTGATACTTTACGTTTACTAAATGCCCCTGGTGGTGAGCAGCTTATCCGCCATATCATGAATGAGGTTATGCTTATTGCCAAAGCGACTGGTAATGAAATTCCAGCAGATTTACCGGATCACTATATTGAATTGACGTATAAGGCGC
This sequence comes from uncultured beta proteobacterium, assembly GCA_903867305.1. Classification (GTDB taxonomy): domain Bacteria; phylum Pseudomonadota; class Gammaproteobacteria; order Burkholderiales; family Burkholderiaceae; genus Polynucleobacter. Next base: position 64,379 of record CAIPQU010000012.1, on the reverse strand, counting down.
CCGCCTATAAAAACAGTATGGCGATTGATTGGGAGCGCAAGCAAGACATTGAGGTCGAGGCGATTATTGATAATACGATCGCCGCTGCCCACCGCGAAAATATCCCTGTGCCTTATCTTGAAACGATTAAAGCCTTAATTCACATGTTGCAAACGCAGCGTGAGCTAGGCTTGATTTAGAACGCAGAAATTCCGGTAATTGCACGACCCAAAATCAAGGCATGAATATCGTGTGTGCCTTCATAGGTATTGACGACCTCGAGATTGAGTAAATGACGAATCACACCATACTCATCTGAGATCCCATTACCACCGTGCATATCACGCGCCATTCGAGCAATATCAAGAGCTTTACCACAAGAGTTACGCTTCATAATAGAAGTCATTTCAGGGGTAGCAGTTCCTTCGTCTTTCATTCTTCCTAAGCGTAAGCAACCCTGTAAAGCAAGAGTAATTTCAGTTTGCATATCCGCTAGTTTTTTCTGTATCAATTGGGTTGATGCTAATGGACGACCAAATTGCTTTCGATCTAAGGTATATTGGCGGGCCGCGTGCCAACAAAACTCAGCAGCACCCATGGCTCCCCAAGAGATACCATAACGTGCTGAATTTAGGCAGGTAAAAGGACCTTTTAAACCGCTAACATTTGGTAATTCATTTTCTGCTGGAACAAATACTTGATCCATTACGACTTCACCCGTTGTCGAGGCACGTAAGCCCATTTTTCCATGGATCTTTGGAGCGGATAAACCCTTCATTCCTTTTTCTAGGATATAGCCACGAATAATGCCATCATCATTTTTCGCCCAGATCACAAAAACATCTGCGAAGGGTGAGTTAGAGATCCAAATTTTAGAGCCGGTCAGTTCAAACCCTCCAGGAACGGATTTTGCGCGAGATGCCATATTTCCTGGATCAGAACCAAAATCCGGTTCAGTAAGACCAAAACAGCCAATCAGATCACCGCTAGCAAGTCCTGGTAAATATTTTTGTTTTTGTTCTTCGCTACCAAATTCAAAAATTGGTAACATGACAAGTGATGATTGCACGCTCATCATCGAACGGTAACCAGAGTCAACGCGTTCGATTTCACGAGCCACGAGACCGTAACAAACATAGTTCAAATCAGAGCCGCCATATTGACTTGGAAGGGTTAGCCCTAAAAGACCTAAGTCGCCCATCTCTTTAAATATCGCTATATCGGTATGTTCTTCCCGAAAAGCCTTAAGGACGCGAGGAGCTAATTTTTCTTGGGCATATTTTCTGGCAGCTTCTTGTACCATCCGTTCTTCGGAAGTAAGTTGTGACTGGAGTAAAAGTGGGTCATCCCATTGAAATTGATTTTTTGAGCTCATAGTTTTAAATGTCGATATTTGGGTTTTGGATCTTTTATCACAAATGCAGTAGAAAGTAGTTTAGACTAATTTGATTGTTGTTGACTATTTTAATGAATTCTATGACACAAGACCGCACGATCAAAAAAACCTATAAATACTATGACTTTCTTTTAGCGGGTTTTGTTGCTGTATTGCTTTGTGCTAATTTGATTGGTGCTGGCAAAGCTGCACAAATTGATCTGCCGATCATCGGAAACGTTATTTTTGGAGCTGGGATTTTATTTTTCCCGATTTCATATGCCTTTGGAGATATTTTTACCGAAGTGTATGGCTATTCTTATGACCGTCGGGCGGTTTGGTGTGGATTTGGTGCGTTGATATTTGCTGCCTTCATGTCGCAAGTGGTGATTCATTTGCAACCAGCACCTGGCGACTATAACACCCACTTACAAGAGGGTTTAGAGTCAGTTTTTGGAAATACATGGCGGATTGTCTTGGGTTCGATGGTTGCCTTTTGGTGTGGTAGTTTGGTCAATGCCTATGTGTTGGCCAAAATGAAGATATTTACTGCTGGTAAGCATCTTTGGTTACGTTTAATAGTATCCACTGCTGCGGGAGAGTTGGTCGACTCTTCCATCTTTTACATGTTAGCTTTTTATGGTATTTGGCCAACCTCTCAAGTGATCGAAGTTGCCTCTGTGCAATATATTTTAAAGACTGGTTGGGAGGTTCTAGCTGTTCCTCTGACCTATCGTATTGTCAGTTTTTTAAAACGAGTCGAGTCAGAAGATTACTACGATCGTCATACCAACTTTAATCCCTTTAAAGCTGAAGTTTAAGCGGACTCTGCTGCTTCGATCAAATAGCTACCGGCTTCATTGATTTGTAGTGACGACTGCAGTATCGGTAAGGAAGTTGCTAAAGACTCTTTTAATTGCCATGGTGGGTTTATGATCCACATACCGCTAGCAGATAGACCATCCTCACCCATTGGTTTAATCCGAAGTTCGGCTCTTAGCCAAGGCAAGTTGTGTTCTTGGGTGAGTTTTTTTAGGCGGCTCGGAAACTCTTTTGCATCTAATCGAGAGAGCACTGGGTACCAAATGAGATAAACACCATTGGCAAAACGATGAATAGCTTCTTCAAGAGCCTTGAGAGCCGAAAAATAATCACCCTTATCCTCATAAGAAGGATCGATGAGGATCAGTCCACGACGTGATGGAGGGGGCAAGTAAGCTTTGAGCATATTAAAGCCATCTACCATATCCATTTTAATATCTTGTCTTTTTGTTTTTAATTGATGGATGTTGTCTTGTAATACTGGAAAATCACTAGGGTGAAGTTCCATTAAACGCAGTTTATCGAGTGCTCGCATACTTTGCCAAAGCAGGTAAGGTGATCCTGGATAAATCTGTATATTTTGAGAGGTTTGTAGGTTTGAGATGATCTGCAAATAATCGATCACATCTTGATTACTCATGGTCGAAGAAGCCTTGGTCAGTTGCAAAATACCTTCACTAGCTTCTTGGCTGGTTTGGGCAAATCGGTCATGAAGGTCATAGATTCCGGCGCCAGCATGGGTATCGACCAGCATGAGAGGCGTATCTTTTTTATGTAAGAGTTTAAGGCATGTCAGTAAGGTGATATGTTTTAAAACATCCGCATGATTACCAGCATGAAAGCCGTGTCGATAACTAAACATAATTATTGTTCTTGGCGATGAAAGTAGTTCACTAGCAACTTTGCCCAAGTGATCAGAACGAGGGCAGCTAATAGCATTTGAATAGGTTTGTTTAGTTGAAAATCGAGGGTCTCGGTGATTAATATATACAAACTGATGGCACTCGCTAAGCTGACAATTTTAAAAGGCCAAGCGCTGATGGAAAATAAGTGCTCTGGAACTCGCTCAATCAAAATAGCTCCAATGAGGCCTGAAGCGATACCCATAGAACTTCCAACAAGCACGTCCTGCGGCCAATGAGCGCCAACCGCAATCCGAGAGATGCCGGTTCCAAGTGCAAGAAGAAATATAAAAGACCAGCGCGAGCGATTGTGATTGGGGAGACTAAAAAAGATGGCGGTTGCAATACTAAAAGCTGTCATCGTGTGACCCGATGGCATGGCGGAATGTAGCAAAGGACTGTCAATGATATGAAATGTACTTTGATCGAGGACCCCAGCTGGGCGTGAAGTATTTGCGATTTGTTTTGCTATATGCGAAAAAACTCCAGTAAAAGCCCCAGAAATAATGGCCGCATAAAAAGGTTTCCTGAAAATTAGCATCAGCGGAAATAATAGGGCAAATAGTGACCAACCATTCCCGAGAAGAGATAAGCTTGTCCAAACAATATCTGGTAGTTGGCTCGCTAGATGGTTGATACTGAAAAACCACAATTGATCATACGTGTTCAACGCATCAAAGGCAAAGACCCCAAGAGGTAGGAGTGGCAAGGACCAAACCCAAGGCGATATGGCTATATTTTTAAGCTCTTGGGTAGGCATGATCTTCGGTCATTAGCCATTGCTGCATCGCATCGAGTACTTGAGGAACTTCGATGGCTTGCATACAGAGATTATTCTTACATGGCGTCTTACGATGATTTGCGGCGGATACACAGGGGGAACAAGCAAGGCCTGCAAAAATCGGAATTGACTTACCTAGTGAACCATATAGAGCGGGTGTCTCTGGACCAAATAAAACCACTGTGGGCAGTGGTGTTACGGATGAAAAGTGCCCCGGCCCAGAATCATTGGTCACCATGACGCTAGCTAAATGATAAAGGGTCGGAAGCTCACCAAATTTAACCATACCAGCAAAGTTAAAGGCGTGTGCTGTTTTAGACATGTCTAAAACACGTTGAGCATAGGACTTTTCTTCAGCAGATCCAGTGATTAAGAGCGCAGCCTGCGGCCATTGGGAAGAGGCTGCGGCGATCAGTTCAGCAAAACGCTCCGGCGCCCATCGACGCTGTGGTAATAGATCACTTGCATTGGGGTTGATCAGAATGATTTGTGAGACACCATTTGGAAATTGAGCTTTGATAACATCTTGGATACGATTTGCGATGGTGGTTTTTTGTTCCGATGTGACGACCGCTTGTGCCAGTTGAACATCTTGATCTTGAATGGCCACTTTACTAAAAGGTAATTCGTTTTCAGTGGCAAAAGCAGCATGTACGAGAGATAAAAAGTTTTTAGAAATATGAATGTGAGGGTTGTAGTGGACACGATGTGTTAACAGGTCGCCTCGCCATAATCCTTCACCATGAAAAATATGATAGCCAACCCGTCGAGAGGCTCCCGAGCAACCCGTCAATAGGGCGGTAAACCGCGAAAAAAGTTCAAGGTCAATGACGGTATCAATCCCAAGACGGTGGATTTGAATCAGTGTTAAAACGGTTGTTTTGATGAGAGGAAGAATCCCACTTGCATCAATGGTAAGGATCTGATGTTTGGGAACCGTCCGTAGTAAATCGAGGCTTACTTGATTACTTTTAAAAATCAGGAAGTAAATGTCGGCACCACGGCGAATAGTTTCGCGCATGGCGGGATCCACGAGGATTGCGCTTCCCATCTCCGAAAGCTCAATAAATAATACTTTTTTTGGGGAAGAGATTGCCGGCCGGAATAAACCACGAATGAAATCATATAAATAAACAATAGGGGTCAAAATGGCACATAAAGGAACCCCAGCCAAATGGTCGATGCGGCGCATCGTGTCAACACGAATAGTCATAACCCATATTATGACAGGTCAACTACCCCTTTTGTATTAAACGCGGTAATCCGGGTAAATAAGAGATCAAGATGAGGATTCCATAGAGAATGGAGCTCAAGATGACCAGTGATGGGTCTAGTCCCCAGAGTCCAAGAATACTTGCTAAGGAGGTCTCGCGAAGACCCCATCCAGAGATACTAATCGGGAGTAGCATCAGTAAACCCAGAGCTGGAATACCAATTAAGAGGGCCTCTATGGGAGCATCGACATGACACGCTTTTAGACAGGCCCAAAATGCTAGCAAAGCAAAGCAATGAATCAAAATGGCAACGAGGAGCTGCCACCAAAGATTGGCAAATCCCCAGGTGGCTTCTGTAGCCGCTAGTGGGTGCTGTATTTTTAAACCTTGCATCAGTTTTATATAGATCTTTTGACTAGGACGCCATCTGAGGAAAATAGCGATAACTATCGTACCTAGCAACATGACAAAAAGAAGTACCAGACCAAGGAGGGGAACCCATTCTCCTAGAACTGAGCCACTGACTGCGATACCAATTGCACCCAGAATGCAAAGACCTGCAAGCCCCATCGAACGGTCAAGTAAAACCCCAAAAAAACTATAGGGTAAGGAAGTCATTTCCGCCTGATTTTTTTGCAGAATACGGTGAGCTGCGATGGCTCGATAGCTATCACCCCCCAGTGTGGTCGGAAGCCCTTGATTAATCAGTCCGCCAGCAAAATAAAGTCGCAGGTAATCCATTGCTGAATTTTTAAATCCAGCTGCTTGCATGATGTAAGCCCAGCGCTGACTGCAAATAGAGTAACTGATCAACAGAATGATGAGGGATAGTAGTAGCCATTTCCAATCGATCGTTGGAACAGCGGCTTGCACGCGAACCCAATCAATCGCCCGAATGGCTCGAGCTAATAAGACGATGGAGATCAAAAAACGAATGATGGAACCATATCGTTTCCAGAAACTAGGTTTGGGTTCTTTTGATATAAATGTTAGTGTCATACAAACAAATTAAGGGGTTCTTGACGGTGTTGAATTACCTTGCCAATTTTTGCATAACAAAAAGTCAAATTTTGAAATATCACGACCGAGACGATGGACACTCTGAGAATCGACGATTTCACAAGATTCAAATCCTGTATCTGAAACAGGGGGGTCAAAGGCCATGTTCGACCAATTTAAAACAAGTGCATCACTCTCGATGGGAAGCGCACCATACCAAAGATCAAATTGATCGACTCGCTGATCTAAAACAATGGTAGTAAGAGGTTTTGCATACCAAGCTAATCGGCTCGCAAGAGTCCAGTTTTGTACAGCGATGAATTTAACTTCATATTGCTCAGATAAATCTTTGATTTTTTGACCAGCGTCATTCCAACCATATAAGTCGGCAATCGGATTTTTCTGGCCCATCGGCTCATTCATGCTAACACCAGGAACCCCACCAAAGAACAAGAGCGTAAATCCAACAACACAGATACTGATTTGGATGAAGAGTACAAAGGCAATCCAAAATCGACGACCAGCTTCCCAGGCTTGTGCAATGCCGATGCCAGCCATTGGTGCTAGCACCATCCATGCAGGTGCAGTCCAGTGAGGAAGACTACTACCTCCGCCGGAAAAATAAGCAAAAATGATGAGGGGTAAGAAGAAAAAATAAAGAAGTATAGAGGGGCTAGCCATATGACGACGGTAGGTCCAAATGATGCCCATGAACATCAAGATTCCATAGCAGATGAACTGATTGAAAAGAAAAACTAACACACGACTAAATTTCCAAGAGCCTCCAGTCCCATGTCCAAATTGATAAGCAAAGGATATCCAATCATGTTGATAGTTCCAGTAGATCACTGGACTAATCAGAAGACCTGCAATGATTAGGCAAAACCACAATCCTAAGCGAGTAAAAATACCTAAACCATGCCAGTACATTAAACAAATTGGAATTGCTAAAGCAAAAAATAAAGCTGTGTATTTTGATAGACCTGCCAGGCCTAGAACGATACCCATCAAAATCCATAACCAAAAATCTCGTGGATTTCTCTCAGACAGGGATTCGGAAATTCTTAGGGTCAGATACATCATGCAAGGAACTAAAAAGAGTAACAAGGTATCTGGTAGGAGTCCGACAGCTAAAACATGGAAAAGAGGCCCAGTTATTAGAATCAGTGAGGTCCACCAAACGACCGATTTGATATTTAAGTATTGCAAAGATAATTGATAGCGACGCACTAACATTTTGGCATTCGCTAGAGATATTAATAAACCCAGTAGCCACAGAAATTCTGGAATTAACCGTATGAAGCCATCAGGCCAGCCCAGATGAACCGGTAGGCTTTGGACCCAACCCACAAGAGGAGGGTGATCAAAATAACTCCAGTCGAGATAGAGGCCGTATAAAGCATAGTGTGCTTCATCCACAGATAGCCCGAGAATAAATCCAAAGGCTAGGTGAATCAATACAGCAAAAAAGATAACGAGTATCGAATATCGAAAACCTGGCGCAGAATGGTTATATGCCATGCTTAGTTTTGGGCTTGTAAAAACCCATCTTGACGATAGGTTAAAACTAAGGTGTCTCGCCAAGAGTTTTGAGGTTGTAAACGATTTTCGGGTTGGATTGGAGTAGTTTCGTGGAGAACTTTCGTATCGTCGAGCAAGAGCAAAGTCCATGGGTTCTCTAAAGTAAAGCGTTCCCCGTGGGGACCTGTTGCATCGAAGACTCTAGATTCCCCCCCTTTGACTAAATGTCGATCCACGAGCAGGACCGCGACAAAATTAACACCATCTCGATGGGCACCTTCAGGTGTGGGGCGACCAATTCCTTGAGCAGTATCGATCCTGAATTGATGAGCTTCAACATACCACGGAGTTACTTCAGGTCTAGACTTCATCATGGCTTGAGTAAATAAGTCGCTGAGTTGTAATAAAAAGTCATACATCGCTGGGTGTTTGATAAATGTTTCATCACAGGGCGTAAAAATACGATTCATTCCCCCGTGCAAAGCGTTATAGGAGACTGGTTGGAAATGAGGGCGATAGGGGGTGATTTCAATCGATTGTTCGGTTACTACCAAGCTAGCGTGTTTTCGCTGACGATATTTACCACCATCCTTCAGGTATTGATCTTCCGTTAGATGATGCCAAGATTGTGCAAGGATTTCCCAATCACTTCGAGAGTGTTCGCTTAAAGAAAAAAAGTCATCACTACTGAGCAAAGCAAAACCTTTTTCTTGAAGGGTTTGAACGCTTCTAGTAAGAGATGTATAAGGGGGAGAGAATGTAATCGTCATGAATCTTTTTATTTTAATCCCGAATCCCTTTTAGCCCATAAATTCAATCTGATAGGAGGGGATCTAGCTCGTTTTGACAAGCCTTCTTTGTATCCAACGTTTGAGACGCCAAGCCAAAAGGATGGCTAGAATAATAATATAAATACGCACTTCACCAAAGTTGTTTTTACCGGCTTTATGCAAGTAGTAATGCAAAGGGACAAGGATGGCAATGACGTAAATGAGCTGATGCAGTGTTGCCCATCTGCGACCTAGTTTTTTTTGTATTTTTTTAGTTGATGTCATTGCTAGTGGAATTAAGCAAATGAACGCAGCAAGACCTAGGGTAATAAACGTTCTCTTATAAAAGTCATGGTAGATTGCATCGAGATCTAAATGGTTATCAATCACCGCCCATGTAAAAAAGTGTAGAGTGGCATAAAAAAAACAGAATAGGCCCAGCATGCGCCGATATTGTTGCAGGATATTCCATCCAGTAGTAACTCTCAAGGGGGTAATACTCAGCGTCAAGCAGAGCATGACAATGCCCCAAGTTCCCGTAAAACGCGTAATAAATTCGATCGGGTTAGCCCCTAAATCCCCATGGTATCCGTACCAAATCAGTCGAATAAACGGGGATAGTGCTAGAAGAAAAACAATGGCTTTACCATTACTTTTAATAAAACTTGGTAAGGTCCATGCCGGCATAGAGAGAGGCGACTTGATCGCCATAACCATTAAATTTCAATGTTTTAATTTTTGGAGCGAAGAAACCTTTTTCGTCACCGATTCTTCGTTCACTAGCCTGTGACCAGCGTGGATGATCGACTTCAGGATTGACGTTTGAGTAAAAGCCGTATTCAGAAGCATTCGCAACATTCCAACTCGTTGCGGGTTGTTTTTCGACAAGACGGATCTTCACAATGGACTTACCACTTTTAAATCCGTATTTCCATGGAATGACGACTCTCACAGGCGCACCGCTTTGATTGGGCAGAACGTCACCATAAAGTCCTAAAGTTAATAGCGTGAGAGGGTGATTTGCCTCATCTAAACGAAGTCCTTCCACATAGGGCCAGTCGAGAACGCCATTATTCAAGCCACGCATTTGTTTTTTATCTGCAAGTGAGACAAATTCAACATATTTTGCTGAGCTCAGAGGATCAACGAGTTTGAGTAAGTTACTGAGTGAGTAACCAACCCAAGGAATCACCATCGACCAACCTTCGACACAACGCATACGGTAGACGCGCTCCTCGAGAGGCACTAATTTACGTAGGTCATCAATATCAAATACTTTCGGTTTGCCAACGAGGCCTTCAATGCTGACTTTCCAAGGACTCGTTACCAAGGAAGATGCATAAGCAATAGGATCTGCTTTATCAGTTCCAAATTCATAGAAATTGTTATAGCTGGTGATGTCTTTGAGAGAAGTTGCTTTTTCCATCAAGGTGTATGCTGGATTTGGTTTCACTTGTAATTTGCTGGCAGCAAATACATCACGCCCGAACCAAGAACTCATCTCTAACCCCAGAGCTCCGCTGGCAGCAACTTTCATCAACTCGCGACGTTTTTCGAAAACGGCTTGAGGAGTTATTTCTGAGGATAGAATTTTGGGTAGGTGTAGTTTCATGATTTGATTCTAAATGTTTTGGGCGACAATTGCATTAGTGTTTTCTCTCAAAGTTATACAATAACTATCTTCACCATCACTTTTTAGATCGATATGAGCCATTTATTCTCAGAATTTCATTTGCCAGCCCCTAACGGTGGGATTACTTTACCAAATCGGATGGTTGTAGCACCCATGTGCCAATATTCAGCGATTGATGGAGTAGCTAACGACTGGCACCTGATGCACTGGGCAAACTTAATGAATAGTGGGGCCGCAGCCTTCATTATTGAAGCTAGTGGTGTGACCAAAACTGGCCGGATTACTCCGCGTTGCTTAGGTATTTGGAATGATGCTTGTGAAGCTGCGATTACTGATCATTTAAAAAGGGCGCGAGCCATTGCCCCTAAAACCATTGTTGGGATTCAGTTAGCGCATGCGGGCCGTAAAGCTTCTAGTCATATACCCTCTGAAAGTGGCGCATCGATTCCGCCGAATGAGGGTGAAGGTTGGCAAACGGTTGGGCCGTCTAATGTGCCACATTTGCCTCATGAGCATCCCCCAGTTGCCCTCGATAAAGCTGGACTGGAAGAAATTAAACAAGCCTTTGCAACCGCAGCCCAAAGAGCGCACCGAGCAGGCGTTGATTTTATCGAATTACACGGTGCTCATGGATACTTGTTACATCAGTTTTTATCCCCCATTGCAAACCATCGCACTGACGAGTATGGTGGTTCTTTAGAGAATCGTATGCGTTTCCCCATCGAAGTATTTGCTGCTGTAAGAGCTGTTTATGATGGTGTTTTAGGCATTCGTGTTTCTGCATCAGATTGGGTTGAAGGTGGCTTTACACCTGACGAGACAGTCGTTTTTGCCAATCGCTTAAAAGAGCATCAAATTTCCTTTATTCATGTATCAAGCGGAGGGGTAGCTTCGAATCAAAAAATTGCAGTTGGCCCTAATTATCAAGTGCCATTCGCAAAAATTGTTAAAGCCCAAACTGGTCTGCCGACCATTACAGTAGGCATGATCACAGAACCGCACCAGGCAGAAGCGATTTTAGAAAATCAAGAAGCAGATTTAATTGCTTTTGCTAGAGCCTTTTTGTATAAACCGCGTTGGGGTTGGGAAGCAGCTGCAGCCCTTGGCGGACAGGTGGAGGCGGTTGCACAGTATTGGCGTTGCTTACCACGTGAACATCAACACGTCTTTAAGGAATTAAAAATCGGCGGTCGTTGATGGTTTTCTTGCCACACTTTAAATTCTTTTATGCATTTTTAACAATAAGTGGTTAATATGTAATAGTGGTTGAATTCAAAATGTGAATGAAAACTGAGGAAAACGTGCTCCATATATTGAAGCTAGACGTTGGTGGTATCCCTCAAAGTTGGGTGAATGCTGAGGAAGCCACCAAGCACTACGCAGAAGGAAGTGTTGCTTGGACATTAGGTAAACCAATTGCGGTCATGCGGGGAGGAATTTCTCGTCAATCTGGCCAACAATCCATCATCGAACTCCACTCGATTATTGCTACTAGGGGCTCCTCTAGAATTAATTTGTTTGAAGTTACTCCTGCGATTACCAAAACCAAGCTGTATCGTCGGGATCAAGGTGTTTGTGCATATTGTGCATCCAAAATTACGGAAATCGAGGCAGAGGCTGAGCATATTACCCCTGCTAGTCATGGTGGCGGTTACTCTTGGATGAATCTTGTTATTTCTTGTCGTGAATGCAACCAGAAAAAAGGGAATCGCTCGCCCGAAAGAGCAGGTATGTCCTTGATTTATGCACCTTATATCCCGAGTTTGTATGAAGATATGATTCTCAAAGGTAGAAATATTCTCACAGATCAGATGGAATTTTTAGCGGCTAACTTGCCAAAAAGTAGCCGTTTATACAAAAACTATAAATAAATCAAAAGCTTATGCTTCTTCTCTTGGCATCATTTCCCTAGATATTTAGGCGCTCAGCAAATTTTCCATTTATGGGTAATAATACTTAGGTATAAACCCTAATAGGAGTGAGCCATGAGTAAATTTATTCACCTGATTTCCAATGTATTTGATCAATTTGGTAGCAAGAGTCCATGTGAAGCCTTTATCAATAGTCAAAGACCAACGTCATTGTATGAAGTTGAAAAGTTGATGTTTGAATATTTATCCCTGAACGGCCATAAAGATTAATGACTGTGCTGTTTGATGGGGCGATGATCTTCCAGTTCATTAATGTACTGGACCATCGATTGCCCCTCTCTTTTTAAGAACTGATTAACAGCTTCATTGAAGCGATCGTCTAATAAATAATGCATGGAATATAAATTCACTGGCAAAAGTCCACGATGAATTTTATGTTCTCCTTGTGCACCACCTTCGAAAACTTTAATTTTTTGATCAATACAAAATTCGATATTTTGATAGTAAGCCGTTTCAAAATGTAAGTTATTTACATACTGGGTACTTCCCCAATATCTCCCGTACGCCCGTTCGTTCATGTTTTGACTTCGATTTCTAAAGATCAAAGACGTTGCTATTCTTTTACCTAAGTGCTGAGCAAAAATGATGTGAAGATAATTTCCCATCGATTGTCCAATGAGCGAGAAGAACGACCTTTGTAAATAGGGGGCGTTACCATGATTAAAGTAATTGGTAGCATAACATTCATAAAAACAATCCCAGTCAGCTTCTGTCATCATTTCTCCGGGAACATGTTCAAAGCTAACACCAGCATCTTTGACGGAGTTCCTTTCACGAATGATGTTATTCCGTCGTTTTTTATTGAGGGTATATAAGAACTCATCAAAAGACTGTAAATACTCTCCAGGACGCTCTAAGGATTCATTTTGCCAATGAAACTGAACAGATTCACGGCGCATAAACCCCAATTTTTTAAGCAGGCTTTCATCCTCATCCATGGGGAATAACACATGGATACTAGAAAATTTCTGATCACTCGCAAATTGTTGCGCAGCGAGAAGGATCATTTCTTTAGCCTTCGGGTCATTACCCAATATTCTAGTACCACCAACGGGAGTAAAAGGAATCGCACACAGCATTTTTGGGTAGTAGGATAAACCGTGTTCTTTATAGGCATTTGCCCAAGCCCAATCGAAAACGTATTCGCCATAAGAATGGGTTTTCAAATAGTAGGGCATCGCTGCTAATAGTTGTTCTTGACGATCATCCCAAACTGTAAAGTGACAAGGTGTCCATCCGGATTTTGGCGTGGCACTTTCACTTTGCTCCATCGCCAGAAGGTATTCATGGCGAATAAAGGGAGAGGAATCAGCATGTGTTAACAGCTGATTCCAAGCCTGGCTTGAAATGTCTTGTATAGCAGAGTACAACTGAACTTTATACAAGGAGTGACATTCTAGTGGTTTGTATTTTCTGGTTGAATACCAGTGGCAATTAAAAACCGTGAAACCATATTGTAAGTAGCAATTACGGCGATCATTTCTACTGTCGCTTGATTACCGAGAGCTTTTACGACACGCTCCATGACATCAGTGGGGACTTCAATATCTCGAGTCATTGCGAGTGTTAAGGCAACAACGTCTTTTTCGACATCACTAAAAACGGAGGCATTAAAAGCATCGGTACCGATTTTTCTAAGTTCATCCACCTGAGCTTGAGTTCCTCCTGCTTTGAGTAATTCTGGGGCATGGTGAAAAAATTCGTATTCTGCACGGTTCAGGATCGCGACGCCGCACATACCAATTTCTTTATAACGGGCATCTAATGAGAGGTTTTCACGAACTTCTTTTAATAAAGCATTCCATCCACGTGTCAGATGTGGGCTATTGAGCAACATCCGATCAAGATTGAGTAAGGTTCCACCACGACGCTGACGAACAGCATCAACAATTTCTTTAGGTTCTTTAAGATCGATCGGGAGATAGGGGATAATTTGTTTTGTCATAAGTTGTCTTGTTAAGTTGATAAATTATTTCTTTGTGTATTTTAAATCTAATTGATGAGCACTGGCTTACCTTCTTCCGATCCTTTTGTGCGCAAAGGGCAAATGATTTGTTCAATATCTGATTTGCAATCAGGAGGGAGAGCTTTTCGGTTTGATGTTTTATGTGGAGATCTTGTCGCTTTTCCAGGAATGAATGCTGATCCTGATGATCATTTGCCGGCCTTTATGATTCAATTTGAGAATCAGTATTTTGCTTACCTGAACCGCTGTGCACATGTCGCCATGCAACTTGACTGGAATCCTGGTCAAATTTTTGATCAAGAACAAAAATATTTAGTCTGTGCAACACATTACGCTGTATATGAACCGCAGACGGGGCGTTGTATCCAAGGCCCTTGCCCCAAGGGTGCAAAACTCATATCACTACCCATTACGATCAAAGATAACGATATATATTTTGGGGCTTTATAAATTCAAGGATTTGAGTAATTGAAAAATTTCTCGAAAGGATTTGGGAGGTTTGTTGAGTTCTTTTTCGCGCCGTGCATTACGAATCAGGGTTCGTAGTTCTTGAACATCAATGCCTGGATGTTCTGCAATGAATTGTGTCAGTCTGGCATCTTGGGCCAACAGTTCATCTCGCAGACGTTCTAAAAAGTGCATCTTTGCGATTTCAGCTTTATTCACTCCCTGCAAGGCATCTAAACGCTCTTGGATGGCAGCGATTTCATCATCATCATAACCACGCATTAATTTGCCTAAATAGAGCGTATGTCTCTTGATTGCTCCAAAGGTTTTAATTTTCTCGGTTTGTAGTAGTTTTTCTTTCAAATTGTCATCAACAGGTAATGACTTAATTGCATCACTACTTAATTCGGAAAGTGTTTTGGCTAAATCTTGACGAGCCAGCATTTTACGCTTGATTTCCGATTTGCTCGGACCAAAGTCTTCTTCTAATTCTTCGTTATGGTTTGATGTCATGATTTATGAGGAGCAAGAGACTTCAAGATGACTTGCCCAATCAGGAGGAAGTGCTGCGTAATCTTCAAATTCAGGCTGTTCAGCAAAAGGCTGTGTAAGACATTGTAGAAGTCTTTCAACCATCGCGTGCTGACCTGCTTGTGACTCCGCAATAGCCATTTGCGCTAAATGTTGGCGCAAAATATATTTGGGATTCACTTGATTCATTTTATCTATCGTGGACTCTTGATCAAGTCCCAATACTTGCAGATGGTTTAAATAGGATGTCATCCAAGTATCAAAGGCACTGGTGTCGACAAAATGATCCCTTAACAAGGATTGATGAGGATCTTTCACCAAGCGACTTAAGTTTCTAAAGAAGTACGTATAGTCCATGGCATTGTTATCCAATAGTTGAATCACTGCTTGAATGATCTGCAGAGAGTTTCCTGAAACATCTCCCTGAAAGCCGAGTTTATGTGACATTAATTCTTGATACTCTTTGAGATAGATAGAAGAAAAGCTAGTCAGAACTGGTTTAATCTCCTCAACCGCCTTTTCCATAGCTTCATCACTATCATCGATTGCCATTAGTGGTATGAGTGCTTGAGCAAGACAAAGTAAATTCCAATAAAAAACTTGCGGTTGATTGGCAAAGGAGTAACGTCCCTGGGAGTCAGTATGGTTACAGATATGATTGAGCGCAAATTTATCCATAAAGCCAAACGGACCATAATCCAAACTTAGTCCCAAGATGGACATATTGTCAGTATTTAAAACGCCATGACAAAAGCCGACAGATTGCCACTGTGCAACTAGTTTGGCTGATCGTTTTAAGACCATCTCAAAAAAATGGAGGTAAGGTTTATCTTGCTCAAGAGAATCAGGATAAAAGCGTTGAATCACAAAATCAGTTAATTCTTTCAACTGAGCATGAAGACCATTCGAGGCAAAGTGTTCAAAGTGACCAAAACGAATAAAGCTTGGTGCAACACGTGTAACGACTGCGGCGTTTTCAACGCTTTCACGGATGACTCGGTTAGGTGACTGTGTGATTGCTAAAGCACGGGTTGTTGGAATACCCAGGCCATGCATAGCCTCTGAACATAAAAACTCGCGGATGGAAGAACGAAGCACGGCTCTACCATCACCCATCCTTGAATATGGAGTGAGTCCAGCGCCTTTGAGTTGGATTTCCCAAGATTGATCTTGTCCTTGAATTTGACCCAAGGTAATCGCTCTACCATCACCCAGTTGACCGGCCCAAACGCCAAATTGATGCCCTGAATACACTGCAGCATAGGGTTTCAATGAAGAGGGAGTTACATTACCGCTCAGAATGTTGAGTGACTCGTCATCCTTGATGAAGGAAGTATTTAATCCTAACGTATTGGCAAGTTCCGATGAGACTGCTACCCAAGAAGGATTATTCAGAGGAGTCGGTTGTAAATGGGTATAAAAATCCTCGCCTAAGGCAAGGAAGTCTGGATGAAGTAGTAATGCCTCTAATGGAGATGACATTGAGCTTATTCAACCTTACCAATTTTTTTCACAATTTCTTCCATCTTTTTGGCATCCGAATTCCAATAGCTTTGAAATGCTGGAGCATCTAGATACTGTATCGGTGAGCCGGAACCTTCAAGAACTGTTTTTACTTTTTCATCATTCGCAGCAAGTTTGGCGACTTCTCTTAACTTTTCAATCACATCGTTAGGAACTCCCGCAGGAACAAAGAGTCCTGACCACTGCGCGAATTCAATTTTTTTACCCATTTCTTTAAAACTCTGAATTTCGGGCATGCTCGCTAAACGAGCATCCCCCCAATGGGCGAGAGCACGAACTTTACCGGCCTTAATTTGCTGAACAATCGAAGCTGGACCTGTCGCAATCGCATCCACTTGATTACCTAGCAGTCCAATAATGGCAGGGCCAGCTCCCGTATACGGAATATGCTTCATTTCAAACTGATCATTCAGTTTGATCATTTCCATTGGAATGTGCATCGTTCCATAATTCCCCGAAGAACCAAAGTTATATTTACCAGGATTCTTTTTCATATCGGCTAAAAACTGATCATAGTTTTTCCATGGGCTATCAGCTCTTACGACCAGTACGGTTGGATCTGCCGTAAAACGTGCGATCGGCTTAAATTGGTTAATTTGATAAGAGACTTCTTTACCTAAAATCTTGTCAGCTTCTGGAATGATCGAAATTGAAGAAAGCGTCATCAAAATGGTATATCCGTCGGGTTTTGCTTTAGCAGCATATGCCATACCAACACCACCGCCTGCACCTGCACGATTTTCAATAATGACGGGTTGTCCTAATTGACGACTAAGCGCTTCTGCGACGGGGCGTCCTACTGTATCGGCAACACCGCCAGGTGGAAAGGGTACGACCATTGTAATTGGGTGACTTGGCCATTTCTCTTGGGCAAAGCTGAAATAACAGACAAACGCTAAGGCTAAACTTAGAGCTGACTTTACGATTTTGCGTTTTTGACTAAAATATGACATATACATCTTTATCCTCTGCAACATTGGTTTTAGAATCATTGTAAAGGTATCGGGCTTTATATAACTTTAGTAAGGATTATTATGCCTCAGCGAATTCCTCACGTACTCTCTATAGCAGGCTCCGATAGCGGTGGAGGAGCTGGTATTCAGGCTGATCTGAAAACGATTGCTGCCTTTGGTTGTTATGGTATGACGGCTATTACCTCTGTAACATCCCAAAATTCTTTAGGTGTTCATTGGATTGAAGGCGTAAGCACTCAATCGGTGGATACTCAAATTCATGCCGTAGTTGCAGATTTTGGAGTTCAGTCAGTAAAAGTAGGTATGCTCGGCAGTGAGGACATGGTGCAGTGTGTAGCAGGGGCAATTCAAAAATATTTTCTGCAAAACGTTGTTGTGGATCCAGTGCTTGTTGCCACCTCTGGCGCTACTTTAGGAGATAAAGGAACCGCGAATGCGATTGCTAAACACCTATTTCCCTTAGCTACTCTCATTACACCGAATTTGTATGAAGCAAGTATCTTTTTAGGAAGAGAAGTAAAAACGCTGCAGCATATGAAAGAAGCTGCAGCGGAGTTATTAAAAATGGGGCCTGTTGCTGTTTTATTGAAGGGCGGGCATTTAGAGCAAAATGATGAGCTGACCGATCTTTTGGCTTTTGAAGAAGATGGTCAAGTTGTATTAAAAGAATATCAACATCTAAAGATTCAGACGAAAAACTCTCATGGCACTGGTTGTACTTTGTCTGCGGCAATTGCGTGTGGTTTAGGATCTGGCCTGCCTTTAACTGACTCCATTTTAGTTGGTATTGATTATGTTCAACAGGCGCTCTTGCATGGTAGTCAATTAAAAATTGCTCAAGGTGCTGGGCCTTTATGGCATGCTTATGAGCAGTATCCTCAGTTCGACGAAAAGTAATTTTTTAATACTTTTATCGCTTTAACATAGTCGACTTCTTGGGTGACTGCGCGAACTACAGCTGCAGAACCTACGCCTGTTGCAAGAACATCTTTGATTGAGTGTTGATCGATACCACCAATACCAACAGTCGAATATTCTTTTAGTAATGCAGCATATTTTTTTAAACGTCCCAAACCTTGAGGAGCAGTTTCCATATCTTTTAACGTCGTTGGAAAGATCGCACCCATGGCAATATAGCTTGGGTGATAAGCAAGGGCGCGGAGCATTTCAGCATATCCATGTGAGCTGATTCCCAATCGCAGACCCGCTTGTTGGATCTCCTGAAAGTTCGCCTCGTCCAAATCCTCCTGTCCAAGATGAACACCATAGGCTTTGTGTTTGATCGCTAGTTGCCAGTGATCGTTAATAAACAAATGGCACGGAAAATTTTTTGCATACTCAATCGCTGCGATGACTTCTTGTTCAATCAGTTGTGGATCATCCGATTTAAATCGAAGTTGTAAGGTATCAACACCCGTTGGGGCCAATTTTCTGATCCACTGGGCATTGGGTACAACAACATACAGACCTAATTGTTTCGGGCAGCTTAAAAAGGCAGGTTCATTCGATATTTGAGGTGAAAATTCTGATAATTCGATGGGCCATGCTTGAAGATTGAAATCTGCTAGTTTAGGCGATTTTTTCAACCAAGCTTGAGCAATCAGTTCTGCATCTTGATTGACAAATCCAAGATGCCAACACGCGAGTTTGACAATTTTATAGACGGACGCATTTTCTAGAAAGGTGAATTTTTCTTGAAAATCTCTTTGTTCAATCTGGAGATCTGCATACCGATGTCGCAGTTCGTCGACAAGTGTGCGCTCTTGATCAGTTAGAGAAATATCTAAGATTGATGCCAAAATGGTGTCCCTAAAGTTGGTGTACTGGATTGTGCTTCATGATTTGGCGGCATTGCGCCGGCTAAATAAGCAAGTCTTCCGGCCTGAACACTATAGGCAAAAGCTTGCGCCATTTGGATGGGATTTTGCGCTAGAGCCACCGCGGTATTTAATAAGACACCGTCATATCCCCATTCCATTACTTGGCTGGCATGTGACGGTAGGCCTAAGCCTGCATCAACAATCATTGGTACTTGGATTCTTTCTCGAAGTATTTGAAGAGCATATGGATTACTAGGACCTTTACCGGTGCCAATTGGTGCTGCCCAAGGCATGATGGCTTGACATCCAACATCAACTAGTCGTTGGCAAACGACGAGGTCCTCAGTACAGTAGGGGAGTACTTTAAAACCGTCTTTGATCAATTGTTTTGCGGTGTCCACTAAATGTAGGGTATCTGGTTGGAGGGTGTAATCATCGCCTATGAGTTCGAGTTTGATCCAGTCCGTTTCAAAAACTTCCCTTGCCATCTGTGCAATTTGAAATACTTCTTCAGGGCGATGACAGCCCGCGGTATTGGGCAGAACCGGTACCTTGAGTTCTTTTAAAAGATCCCAAAAACCACTAGAGATTTCAGAGGGGTTTGCACCTTGTCGGCGCAGTGATGCAGTCACCATGGCAGGTTGTGCAATTTTTACGGCATCCTCTAAAATTTGTGGAGAAGGGTAGCGCGCAGTTCCTAAGAGTAGACGACTCTGAAAATGCTCACCATAAAGGATTAAATCTTGCGTGGGTTGATGATTCATTTACCCTCCTGTAACCGGTGAAATAATTTCAATCTGATCAAACTCATTTAGAGCCACATCTTGATATTTTGTTTTTGGAATGAAAACTTCATTCACAGAAATCGCATAGGGTTGCTTAGGCGACAACAGGTGCAATAGCTCTTTTAAATGCATCACATGAGCAAGTTCTTGTTCGATTTGATTAACAAATATTTTCATGAGACATTTCTAACAGAGGAATTTCAAATTGTTGCGCCAACGATTGGCTATTGTTCGTCAACATTTCCAGAACCGTATCAACAATTGCTGGTGCAATCAAAAAGCCATGCCTATATAGCCCGTTAATATGAAGTATGTGGGGGTGACTGCGCCAAATCTTGGGTAAATTATTTTTAAAGCTGGGACGACATTGTGCGTTAGCCTCGATAATTCTAGCTTCAGCAAAACCTGAGTGAACCGTGTAAGCAGCGCTTAATAGCTCTAAGGTTGATCGAACACTGATTGGTGAATCGTCCTCAGACTCTACCTCAGTAGCCCCGATCACATAGACATGATCACGCTTTGGAGCAATATAAAGAGGATATTTGGGATGGATGAGTCTGGTTGGTCGACTTAAATTCACTTCAGGAGCATAAACTCGTAAAACCTCGCCACGTACGCCACGTAATTCAGCGTAATCAGGCTTGCTACCTAATCCGCGACAATCAATCACTTCATCATAATCATCGATAGCAAATGTTTTTAAATCAATGAAGGTCTGCCAGTGGTAAACAACCCCGAGTTCTTCTGTTTCGAACAGCAGTGCATCGAGTAATTCTCGGTTATCGATCTGTCCTTCCTCCGGCAAATAGATGCCTTCTAAAAACTGCTTACTCAGATGTGGCTCTAGGGCAGACAATTGTTGTTGATTCAGATATTGAGGTTTCGGTAAATGAGAAAGCTTCAAACCCATTTTTTGTAACTGAGATGAAAAATGTTTTGCCGTCGATTGATCTTGATGATGCCAAACGAGAAGGGAGCCTTGTCGTTGGAAATACACTTCTTTTTGCAAGGTCTCGATGATGCTTGCCCATCGATTGAGGCTGTAATAACCCATCTCAACAATATTCGCTTCGGTTGCAACTGATTCGGCTAAAGGAGCAAGCATGGAGGCGGCTACATAAGCAGCCGACTCCTTGACTTGTGGAGCTTGACGTTCAAATACCGTGATTTGGTGTCCGAGCTTAGCTAATTCAAGAGCAAGCAAGCGACCTAATAAGCCAGCCCCTAAAATAGCGATCGATTGAGATTTCATATCAAAAATTCGTCAAAATTCACAATTATTGATAAATCTGCGCACCTTTTTTTCTGAACTCAATCGATTTTTCTTGCATACCTTCTTGCGGATTCGCATTCTGGGTGGCTGCGTAATCACGTACTTCTTGGGTGATTTTCATCGAACAGAATTTAGGACCACACATCGAGCAAAAATGGGCAATCTTTGCACCATCCGCTGGAAGCGTTGCATCATGATATTCACGAGCTCTCTCAGGATCGAGGCCTAAATTAAATTGATCTTCCCAACGGAATTCAAATCGTGCTTTCGAAAGCGCATTATCTCGGATTTGAGCTCCGGGAAGACCTTTGGCCAGATCTGCTCCATGAGCAGCGATCTTATAGGTAATGATACCTTCACGGACATCCTCTTTATCTGGTAACCCTAAGTGTTCTTTTGGAGTCACATAGCACAGCATGGCCGTACCATACCAACCAATTTGTGCTGCGCCAACGCCACTCGTGATGTGGTCATAACCTGGGGCGATATCAGTAATTAGTGGTCCAAGAGTATAGAAAGGAGCCTCTAAGCAATGCTTGAGTTCTTCCGTCATATTTTGTTCAATACGCTGCATCGGTACGTGCCCGGGACCTTCGATCATGACTTGAACATCATGTTGCCATGCAATTTGCGTCAGTTCACCCAAAGTACGTAATTCGCCAAACTGTGCAGCGTCGTTCGAATCAGCAATACATCCTGGACGAAGACCATCACCGAGACTAAACGAAACATCATAGGCCTTCATGATTTCACAAATTTCATTGAAGTGGGTATAGAGGAAATTTTCTTGATGGTGCGCTAAACACCATTTCGCCATAATGGAACCACCGCGAGACACGATACCAGTAATTCGGTCTGCAGTCAGTGGAACGTAGCGTAAAAGAACACCAGCGTGAATCGTAAAATAATCGACACCTTGTTCGGCTTGTTCGATGAGGGTATCTTTAAAGATTTCCCAGGTAAGATCTTCGGCTTTGCCACCTACTTTATCGAGCGCTTGGTAAATTGGAACGGTGCCAATCGGAACTGGTGAGTTACGAATAATCCATTCACGTGTTTCATGGATATTATCGCCGGTTGATAGATCCATAATCGTATCTGCTCCCCAACGAATCGACCAAATCATTTTTTCGACCTCTTCGTTAATGGAAGAGGTTACGGCAGAGTTTCCGAGATTGCCGTTGATTTTTACACGAAAATTGCGGCCTATAATCATGGGCTCCAGTTCCGGGTGATTGATATTCGCAGGAATAATGGCGCGACCTGCAGCAATTTCCTGACGCACAAATTCAGCTGTGACTTCCTCTGGGAGATTGGCGCCATAAGAATGGCCTGGATGTTGTTTGAGGATCTGATGATAGCGTGGGTCCTTACGTAGCTCGGCTAAGCCTAAAGACTCTCTTAGTGCGACATATTCCATTTCTGCAGTAATAATTCCCTGCTTAGCATAATGCATTTGGCTAACGTTCTTACCTTCAAGAGCAACTCTAGGACTTGCTATGTGAGCGAAGCGGAGATGTTTGGTTTTTTCTTCTTGAGCGCGAGCAATCCCATAGATGGAAGTAGGGCCACTGAGTTCTTGTGTATCTTGACGATCGATAATCCATTGCTCACGCGGTTTTGTTAGGCCCGTTTCTAAATTAATCATGATCTCAGGATCGCTATAGGGACCTGAGGTATCGTAAATATGAATTGGCGGATTTTGCATGACCTCGCCAGTGGACGTTGTTGTTGATGTTTGTTCAATGACACGGTAGGGTGCCTGAATATCTGGGCGCGATCCTGTGAAATACTTTTTGGTTGACGCGGGATAAGCAAATTTCTTCCCGAGATCTTTTTCCAGGCTATCAAGCGTGATGGTTTGGGGTTTGTTCATCGTCATCTCCTAGGCATTAGCGAAGGATGAACAGAGACTATATTTTCGAAACTCCCCACGCCAGCATTATCTGGTTCGAGTGAAGGGTATATCTCAGCCAATAGACCTCTATCAGCACCCCTGTTTCATCCAATGCTTAATTTAACATAAATATTGAAACTATTTTGCTTTTACTGGAGGGTTTGCCCGGTAAACGGATTGAAAATCGAGCATCCAACCAGGATATTCCTTTGGAAGGGCACTAACCGCGTCAAGTTGGCTGATTTCCTCTGGCGTAAGAACCAGTTCAGAGGCTTCAATGTTGTCCATTAATTGAGCTGGTGTTTTAGCACCAATGATGACACTGGAAACTTCTTTTTTCGTCAAAATCCAAGCTAGGGCAACTCGGGCTACCGAGACTTGATGGGCTTTGGCAATTGGTTCCATCGCTTCAATGCAGGTATAGGCACGATCTTTATTCAGCGGAGGAAAATCAAATGCTCCGGCCCGCCTTGCACCTTCTGGTGAGCTTGCATTACGTTGATATTTACCGGATAAGAAACCACCAGCTAATGGGCTCCAGACCATCAAACCTAGTTTTTGATCACGTAATAAGGGGAATACCTCACGCTCAAGGTCACGTCCTGCGATGGTGTAATAAGATTGAGTGCTAATAAATTCGCTATAGTTTTTTTCTCTCGAAATACCCAAGGCTTTCATGATTTGCCAAGCGGGCGAATTACAAATTCCAATATAGCGAACTTTACCACTTCGAACGAGATCATTTAATGCACTTAAAGACTCCTCTAATGGCGTTAAGGGGTCAAGTCCGTGGAATTGATACAGATCAATATAATCGAGTTTGAGTCTTTTTAAGCTGGCATCAACTTCATTAAAAATATGGTACCGAGAATGACCACGACCATTCGGTGACTCATCCATTGGCCCAGTAGATTTCGTGGCGACGATGATTTTATCTCTAGGCAGCTTATTGTCTTTAATGGATTGTCCGAGTAAAGACTCGGACTCTCCAAAAGAGTAAACGTTGGCTGTATCGATAAAATTAATGCCTTGATCATAAGCACTATGAACAAGAGAATTCACTTCTTGTTGTTGTAAGCCACCAATGACTGACCAAAATCCTTGATTACCAAAGGTCATGGTTCCTAGACAAAGTTCTGAAACATATAACCCAGTTGGGCCTAATAAACGATATTTCATGGGAAGATTCTTTCAAATAGAAGTTAAATTATTTAATAACGGTAACGGGATCCACCATCGACAGTCATCACATCACCGCTAATATAAGCAGCTTGTTTCGATGCAAGGAAAACTGCTAGGCTAGCGATCTCAGATGCTTCTCCCATTCGTCCATAGGGTAAGTTTTTCATTAGATTTTCATAAGCCTTTCGATCAGCCTCTGATGTAGGGTTTACCAATGCCTCCGTTCGTGGGGTACGAATGAGTCCTGGGTTAATTCCCACGATCCGAATATTATCGTTAGAGCTTTCAGAGCCCATCGCTTTTGTAAAGGCAGCTAAAGCTGCATTAGCGGTACTGGTGCCGATGGATTTGAAATTTAATCGGTCAGCGGCAATACCAATAATATTCACAATGACGCCACCATCTTTACGTTGTTTCATAAAGGGATAGATTCTTCTAGTTAGGAAGATCGTTGACATCACCTTACCTTCCCAGGCATCACGAAATTTTTCAGGGTTAATCTCTTGAAGGCTGCCACGTCCCATCGCTCCTGCAGAATTGATCAGGATGTCTGCATCTTGATAAAAAGGTGCCAAACTATCGATGTTTTCATCATTTGATAAATTCACGGCCATGGATTTCACTTCAACGCCATAGTCTTTTTCGATATTTTCATGTGCTTGCTTCAATGACACAGGATCTCTAGCGACTAGACGCAGTGCGCAACCTTGTGCTGCAAAAGCGCTGGCAATAGCAAAGCCGATACCTTTAGAGCCGCCAGTAACTAAAACAATTTTATTTTTTAAATCAGGGTAAATAGGTGTCATAGATATTCTTTTTTTATTCCGGTTTAATGTTTAATGATTTAATCAACTTACCCCAAAATTGATCTTCTTTGGCGATAAACTTAGCAAACTGTTCGGGGTTATCGGTAAATGTCTCAGCCCCAATGTCAACGAGTCTTTTTTGCATGATGGGGCCATTCATGATTTTAACAATCTCAGCATTGAGTTGATTGACAATTGGTGTTGGCGTTTTAGCCGGTAAAAATAAAGCATACCATTCGTTGGTGATGACATTTGGGTAACCTGATTCAGCTATCGTTGGAACCTCAGCCATTGCGATGGGGCGTTTTGCACCAGTGGTTGCAATCGCTTTTATATTGCCGGATTTGACATAGGGAAGGGTTGCTGTGGGGCTATTAATAAAGACCTGAAAACGGCCTGCAAGCATATCTGTCAAAGCTGGACCACCACCTTTATAAGGTACACTTAAAAGGTCGATACCTGCTTCTTTTTTCAAGAACTCCATCGTCAGATGCCCAGAGGATAAACCGCCAGGTTGTCCATAGGCAAGTTCTCCGGGATGAGCTTTTGCATAGGCAATGAATTCTGGGAAGGTCTTTACTGGAATACTGGGATGAACCGTCATTAATCCAGGCATGATGCCCAACATGGCAAGTGGAATAAAGTCTTTTAAGGCGTCATAAGGAATATTTTTTGATACGTAAGGGTTGATAACTAGAGAACTAATTGCTAAACCGATGGTATAACCATCGGGATTTGATTTTGCTAATTCACTCGTACCGATAATTTGATTGCCGCCAGCCTTGTTTTCAACAATCACAGATTGCCCAATTGATTTACTTAATTCAACTGCTAGAGACCTAGCTAAATAGTCTGCAGTAGCCCCAGGAGCTAAGGGAACAATAATACGAATAGGTTTATTGGGGAATGGCTCAGCTGCAAAACTAAGTTGAAAAAAAAGGCCTTGTAGAACAAGCAGAATACTAATGATCCATTTCATAATGCGCCTTGTAGATTGGTCGGTCAGTAACAACATTGAATAAACACTTTTTAGTGTGAATATTGAATGCCTCCATTTAATTTTTTTATATTTGTTGATTATATAAAAAATTAAGTAAAGATTCTTTTGGATCATGGAAATTATATTTGAAGTGGTAATATGCAAGGAATTAATAGGAGGTAGGTGATGGGTAAATCATTAGGAATTGGGGTCATTGGATCAGGGCGGATTGGAACATTACGTGCCCGTTTAGCATCTCAACATCCATCGGTTGATTTTTTGGCGGTATCAGATCAAGACGCATCACAGGCAAAAAAACTAGCAGATCTTTCTGGGGCACATTATTTTTCGACCAATAATGACGAAATTATTTCGCATCCTCAAGTATCTGCAGTATTTGTTTCTACTCCTGAAAATTATCATGTTGAACCAATTATTAAAGCTTTGGAATTAGGTAAGCCGGTTCTTGTCGAAAAACCACTAGCTATGAATCTGCAAGATGCAGATCGGGTATTGAAGGTTTTGCAGGAGACGAATGGCAGTTTACATATTGGTTACAGTCGAAGATTTAAAGAGTGCTACTTACGTGCCAAAGAACAAATGCTTCATCAACGGCTCGGAAAAGTGGTTGGTGGAACAGCCCGTGTTTATAACTCAAGATCACAGGCATTTTCGATTTTAAAGAGAGATCCACATGCTACTCCAGTAGTTGATGTATTAACCTATTACGTTGATTTAATGTGTTGGTTGCTCGAGGATCAATGTTATCCAGTAGAAATTGTTGCCCGTGGGCAGGCTGGAATATTTAAGGCGTCTGGTTTTGGTTCGGACGATGTAACTTGGGCAATTATTACGTTTTCAGATGGCGCGGTGATCAATTTAGGTATTAGTTATGCATTACCTGCTACATATCCAACGCTCGGGCAATCAGACCGCCTCGAATTATTAGGTCTTGAAGGGACGATGATTATTGATGATGATCATATGGACCATATTTTGTTTTCTGACCGTGGGATCCCGCATGCTTATGTACCAGATCATGCCGTGAATATGGCTTTTTTAGGTAGTAATACTGCTGGTGACTGGGCGTGCGGTGATTTTTGGGGGCCCTTGGGTAATGAAACAAGATCTTGGTTAGATCAATTAGTCACCGGTAAAAAGACTGTGCATTGCACACCGGTACAGGCTAGAAAAAATCTAGAGACAACCTTGGCGATTGAAAAAGCAGTAGCCACTGGAAATTCTGTTCGTTTACCCCTTTGACCGAATCAGAATTAAAGACAAACGTGAAATATCTAATTCAAACATTGTTATGGTTTTGTTGCATCTACTTAGTGATGCCACCAGCAGATGCTCAGGATGCTTATCCGAATCACCCTGTGAAAATTATTGCCCCTCAGGCAACTGGTGGAGGAGTCGATATCGTGGGGCGTTTTATGGCAGAACAACTCCATAAAGAATTAAAACAAACTTTTATTATTGATAATCAAGCGGGAGCGGGTGGTGCAATTGCGGCAAAAGTAACTGCAAATGCAGCTCCTGATGGTTATACCTTGATGATCGGTTATGTTGCGACCCACGCTACGACTCCTGCGGTGAAAAAAAATATTTATGATCCTGTGAAAGACTTTACTGCGATTGCAATGTTTGGTGGGACACCCAATATTTTAGTCGTTGCAAAGGATGTGCCGGTAAATAATTTAAAAGAGTTTATCGCCTATGCAAAAGCGAATCCCAATAAAGTGAACTATGGTACTTCTGGAATTGGCACATTAAATCATTTGCTGATGGAACAGTTTAAATTTGATTCTGGTGTAAAAAGTATGATGGTGCCTTATCGCAGTATAGGTCTTGCATTTACTGATTCTATGGCTGGCCAAATTCAAGTGATTTTTCCTGGATTGTCAGCTGCTTTGCCACATCTTCGATCTGGTGCTTTGAAACCATTAGCTGTTACTGGGGAGCAAAGAAGTCCTTTGGTGCCAGATGTTCCTACTTTTAAAGAGTCTGGATTTAATGGGTTTGATGGTTTAACTTGGTACGGACTTGTAGGGCCTGCTAAATTATCCAATTCAATTGTTCAAAAAATTAATCAAGCGGTCAATATTTCATTAGAAAAGCCTGAAGTAAAACGCTTTTTTGTTGAGCAAGCCTTAAAGCCAATGCCGATGACTCCCATACAGTTTGAAAATTACATTAACCAAGAAGTGATGCATTGGTCCAAGGTGGCTAAAGCAAGCAATATTACCGCGGAATAAATCGATGAAATCTATACCAGCTGTCACTGTATCAGAAGAACTTGCATCATCTTTTGCGAGAAGTATCTCTTCTATCCCCACTTCGATGCAAACATTGTGTGATTCATTATTGATTGACACCGTGGGCTTGTGTATAGCAGCACGGCATCAAGATTACTTAATGGCAACTTATAGAGCAAGTGCTGAAGATGGGAATTGCACGATCATGGGACATTCACATAAGGTCAATGTTGCTTCTGCATGTTTGGTCAATGGAACGGCAATACATGGAGAAGACTTTGATGATACTTTTGAAGGTGGACCGATTCATGCTGGAGCAGTTATTGTTCCTGCATTATTAGCCGCGGCAGAACAACATCAATTATCTGGTGCAGATGTTTTAGCTGGTATCAGTGTTGGATCAGAGCTCATGTGCAGAATGTGCACAGTAGCACCCAAGAAAGTTCATTTAGCCGGCTTTCATCCGACCGCAGTATTTGGTGCTATCGCCGCGGCAGCAGGCGTTGCAACCGCTCTAAGACTGAATGAATCACAGTGGGTCAATGCATTAGGAATTGCTGGCAGTATGGCTTCTGGCATTATTGAATATCTAGCTGAAGGAACTTGGACAAAACGCATGCATCCTGGTTGGGCAGCACAGTCTGGTTATCGAGCAGCCAGAATGGCACAAGAAGGCTTTACTGGACCAAGAACCTTATTTGAAGGAGAACATGGATTTTTTCATGCTTTTGCTAATAAAGATGATTGTGATTTTACGAAAATGATTACTGGCGTTGGTCAGGATTGGATGTCTGCTGAAATGGCATTTAAACCTTTTGCTTGTGGCACCATGGCGCACCCTTATATTGATTGCGCTTTGCATTTAATCAAAGCAGGACTTGATATCACAAAAATTGAGAGAATCGAATGTGAAACTGCCGAAGGCATATTACATCGTTTGTGGGAACCTTTGCATCAAAAGCAAAACCCACCAAATGGTTATGCTGCAAAATTCAGTATTCCGTTTGCTATTGCTGTTGCGATGGTGCGCGGTGATGCAGGCCTCAATGATTACCAAGAGCAGATTGTTCATGATCCGAAGATTCGAGCGATTACGAATAAGATTCAATATATTGTTGACCCTAACAATCCGTACCCAAATCAATTTACAGGTCATATTCGAGTCATCCTGCAAGATGGTCAAGTGTTTGAGCATCGCCAAGGTTTTTTTCGAGGAGGTCGTGATGCTCCCATGAGTATTGAGGCTTTAGAGCAAAAATATATTGCGAATTGCATCTATGGCGGATGGGATCAAGCACAAGCTGAAAAATCTTTAAAAAGTCTTCGTCAATTAAGGTCAATGCCAAAGGTTGATCTAGAACTGTTAAGAGTGTGAACGATATGTTGAACCAAAATCAAGTAACTACTTTTGAGCCTCAAGTTGCTATTGTGACCGGGTCCGCTAGAAATATTGGACGCGCTATTGCACTGCGATTGGCAGACAAGGGTAAGCATGTGGTCATCAATGGACGCACAAAAAGTGAGGAACTAGATTCACTGCATCAAGAAATTCAAGACTTGGGTGGAAAGTCTGCTATTTGTATTGCTGATATCAGTACTGAAAAAGGTTCGAAACAACTAATTCAGACGGCGATTGATCATTTTGGAAAAATAGATATATTGATCAATAATGCTGCTCTTAGAAGAAATATATCTTTTGCTGAGATGGATTATTTGGCTTGGCGTGAAGTCCTACAAACCATCTTGGATGGTGCTTATTTATGTTCTTCTGCCGCACTACCTTTTTTAAGGCAATCAAAGATGGGCTCCATCATTTTTATGGGGGGAATGTCAGCGCATACGGGTTCAAAAGATCGCGCTCATGTGGTAACTGCCAAAATGGGTTTGGTAGGTTTAACCAAGGCACTTGCCCATGATTTAAGTCAGTATGGTATTAACGTGAATTGTGTCGTTCCGGGCTTAATTGAAACGGTTCGAGGAGACTCAGCTGGGGTAGGCAGCCCAGAGCATCATAAAAAAAATACCACGCTCATTGGGAGAAGAGGAACGATTGACGAAGTAGCACAGTTCGTCGAGTTCCTCTGCAGTGATCAAGCACGGTATATTACTGGTCAAACACTTCATGCCAATGGCGGAGCTTATTTAGCCTAACCTTTTGGCATGATTTCTAAAACTTTTCCAAATCCAGTAATCTTTTCATTTCCTCCGGTAGCTTGAATCGCTCCCCAAATAGCAGCTTGATTGGTTGAAACAATCGTGCAATCAAATTTCTTTTCCCAGCCTTCAATATTGTTCATCACTTGATAGGCACCACCCGCTAAGATGATGGCATCGGGTTTGGTTGCTACTAATTTTTCGATTGCCTTTGCCGCTGGCTCAGGACCTAATTCGATAATCTTTTTCACATCTGTTAGATTAAAAAACTCTGTGTTGACAAGATCTAACTGATGGATCCGTTGATAATATTCTTTGGCACGTACAGCGATGTTTGCGTTATAGGGAGATAGCATCGCAATTTTTTTGGCGCCTAAGGCTTTGAGAGCTCGACCGATAGAATGTGCTGTCGTAATTGCCGGAATTTTCGCAATAGCAGAAATGCGTTTCACAACATCAGCATCATAATTGCCATCGCCATAAAAACTGGCGGCCGTTTGCAGCATGATGATTACTTCTGGGCGAATCGTAGCGATGAGTTCGGTTTGATAATCCATATCTGCATCGTGCTCCTTCCAACCAATCTCATCGACTGAGCTTACTTTCAGCCTTGAAATAAATAACTGATAATTATCTGGTAGTACACGATTAAGTTCGATTTCAACAGCAATATTGGTTGCTGGTAATAACATGCCAATTCGATGCATTTTTCTTCTTTCTTAATTAATTTTAATATTTGCTGCCTTAACAACTTTTTGCCACGTATTGAGTTCTTTATTAATAAAATTTTTCAACTCTTCTGCGGATCCTCCAATGGTTCGTGCTCCAGCTTTTGAAAGATTCATTCGAGTTTCAGGTTTGTTGAGAACTTTGATAAAGGCATCATTCAATCGTTTGATGACTGGTTCCGGAGTTCCGATTGGCACAACAATTCCGATCCAGTCCGCCATATCAAAATCTTTTACGCCTGATTGATCAATTGTTGGCACATCGGGCAAACTTTCATCGCGATCCAGCGTTGTTACAGCAAGCGGATTTAATCGGTTGGACCGAATTTGTTGGATGGCAGAAGGTACTGCCGCAAATTGTAATTGGGTAACATTCCCTAACAGTGCAGCAGTTGCTTCACCACCACTTTTATAAGGAATATGCGTCATTTTGACACCCGTCATATATTCAAATAAAGCTCCAGCTAAATGGGGAGCGCTAGCATTACCAGCAGAACCATAATTGATCAGATCGGGATTCTTTTTTGCATAGTCGATGAGTTCTTTAATATTCTTAACAGGGACGGCAGGATTAATCACGACTACCAATGGAACTTTTCCGACCAGACAAACTGGAGAAAAATCCTTCATAGTATCAAAGGGCATTTTGCTCATGACAAAAGGATTGGCGCCAAAAGAAGTATTGGCAACTCCTAGGGTATAGCCATCAGGTTTTGATTTGGCTACTAAATCCATGCCGATCGTTGCCCCTCCACCAGGACGGTTTTCGACAATGACAGTTTGACCCAGTTCTTCGGTGAGTAATGGCGCCAGTTGGCGCATGACAACATCATTTGATCCACCGGGTGCGAATGGAACAATGATACGAATGGGTTTTGTCGGAAATTCTTGGGCGATACACCATGAGGATGAAAGCGAAACTAAAAATAGCAAGACTATTTGATTTAACCAATAACGATGCATAGATGTCTCCATTTTTTCTTAAAGGTTAGCACAATTTAGGTGTAAAAGTTCATGAATAGAGGGTTGTAATTATTTGTATGGAACTCAAATCAGTTATCCTATGTGAAAGAAAAATATTGATTTGGAGATCTTATGCCTAAGATGAAAGGTGGGGAACTGATTGCTGAGTATTTAGTTAAGCAAAAAGTGCCTTATATTTTTGGAGTTTGTGGTCACGGTAATGTCGGCATATTAGATGCCTTATATCAGCTTAAAGATAAAATTACGTTGATTTCACCTCGTCATGAGCAGTGTGCTGGTCACATGGCGGATGCTTATTTTCGGGTAAAGCACGAAGCCGTTGCTACCCTTACTTCTACGGGACCTGGTTCAGCGAATATTGTGATGTCATTAGCAACTGCACTATCGGATTCCTCAGCATTTTTAGCGATTACTGCAAACGTTCCAACATCTCAGGCCAATCGTGCACCGTTCCAAGAACTGTACGCGCATAATCAAGCCGATTTTGCACAAGTCTTACGACCTGTTGTGAAAAGAACTTTTCAGCCTTCTCGGGTTGATATGTTGCCGTTAGCACTGCGTCAGTCCTTTGATACGATGTTGACCGGTCGTCCAGGTCCAGTCAACATCGATATTCCTTATAACGTTTTTCAGGAATCCGATGACGTTGAAGTGCCGCCGATTTCTCATCGATTAGGAGAGTATCGTCCAGGTGCGAATCAGCAAGATATTGAGAAGGTAATGCAACTTTTGCAGAGCTCGCAAAGACCAATATTCTTTATTGGTCAAGGTGTCAGTCTTGCTGAAGCTGGCCCCGAAATTACTCAGTTATCAAAAGATTATGGTATTCCTGTTATTACATCACCGAATGGGATGGGATGTGTTCCGTCATCAGATGATTTGACTCTAGGTTTCATTGGACGAAATGGCGCTTATCCTGCCAATCAAGCTGGTCGTCATGCTGATTTAGTAATCTGTGTTGGAACGCGTTTTGATGATCGATCTTCCTCTTCTTGGTATCCAGGATATTCTTGGAACTTCCCAACGACCAAATTGATTCAAGTGGATATTGATCCGGCTGAACTTGGTAGAAATTATTTACCTACGATTGGTCTGATTGCTGATGCGAAAATTTTTGCACAACAATTATTAACTGGTCTGTCGCAACAAGGTGAAATGAATCTATCTACTTTTGCACAGTGGCGCTCAGAAATTAAAGCTTGGCAAGATGAGTGGCAAAATTTCATCAGTCCTCAATTTACTAAGATAGAGACACCGATACGCCCTGAATATGTTGTGCGTGGAATCGAAGATGTCGTACCCGATGATGTTATTTTACTTTTAGACTCGGGTGTTCATCATAATTGGTTCATGCAGTTTTGGAAGCCCAAGAGACCCCAAAGTATGCTCAATAGTTGGGGCTATTCATCAATGGGGTTTGGAGTGTGTGGCGTACTCGGCGCGCAATTAGCGGCGCCTGAGAGAACCTGTATTGCAGTCGTCGGTGATGGCGGTTTTATGATGGCTCCGTATGTGGTGGCAACCGCTGTTGAATACGACTTACCTTGTATTTGGGTTGTTTGGAATAATTTTGCATGGTCTGCTATTCGTGATATTCAAATAGGAATGTTTGAAGGTCGTGAAATTGGTACAGCTTTTTACAAAGGGACACAAGGGCCTGGTGGAGAACGTTATAACCCAGATTTTGCGATGTGGGCTAAAGCATGTGGTGCTGATGGATTTACAGTCACTCGTAGTGAAGATTTTCGTGGTGTATTAGCTCAAGCGATTCAAAATCGTCGTCCAACAGTGATTGATGTCCACGTTAGTGCAGAAATCAAACCTCCATCAACAGGTACTTGGCAATTGCCACCAATACCTTATCGCGAGCCAGTTTTTGGCAAACCATGGCAACCTTAGTAAAGAGATTTCAATGAAAAAAGATTATTCCATGAAAAAAAATTCTAAAAAACGTGAAGCTGTTGTCAGAAATATTTCTGAATTACCATGGATACAATATCCTGGACATCATGACCGCGCTCTTTCAAAGGAAATCGTCTCTCCAAAGACGACTGATAGTGCCATTTTTGATTATCGAATCTCTACCTATCAGCCAGGTGCCTATGTAGAGAGTCATGTTCATCAAGTTCAAGAACAAATCTATCATTTTTTAAGTGGTCAAGGCCTACTTATTTTGGATAATAAGAAACATCTCATGCGAGAGCATGATGTTGCTTATATACCTCCGGGGGTTGTTCACGAGTTGCATAATACAGGTTTAGAAAGTTTAGTTTTTCTTGTTATTACCAGTCCATTTAATGATCAATAAAACTGATCAATCAATTTTCATATCATTATTTTGTAATTCTCTATCTAGATTGAGAGTAAACCATGTTTGATTTTTTAAATAAAGAACACATCATTGCAGGCAAGGGCTTTAATCGTTGGTTAGTTCCGCCAGCAGCCTTAGCTATTCATCTTTGCATTGGTATGGCTTATGGATTTTCAGTATTTTGGATTCCGCTGTCTAAATCCTTAGGCGTCTCTCAAGGCCTTACAGAAGCAATTAAATGCGGCCCTGATGTTGGATTCTTTCAAGAGTTATTTACCACTAGTTGTGACTGGAAAATATCTACTTTAGGTTGGATGTATACCTTGTTCTTCGTGTTTTTAGGTGTTTCAGCCGCTATTTGGGGTGGTTGGTTAGAAAGAGAAGGCCCAAGAAAAGCGGGTGTAGTTGCTGCCATTTGTTGGGGTGGAGGAATGCTCATTTCTGCATTGGGTGTTTATACCCACCAATTTTGGTTAATGATTGTCGGGTCTGGGGTCATTGGTGGAGTTGGGCTTGGGTTGGGTTATATTTCTCCCGTTTCTACTTTGATTAAATGGTTCCCTGATCGTCGGGGTATGGCAACTGGCATGGCTATTATGGGTTTTGGTGGTGGAGCGATGATTGGTTCGCCATTGGCTGCATTACTCATGAAAAACTTCTCATCTGAGACGAGTGTTGGTGTTGCTCAAACCTTTTTAGTAATGGGGGTGATTTACATCATCTATATGTTAGTTGGAGCAATGAGTTACCGGATTCCAAGTAGTGATTGGAAGCCAGAAGGATGGAATCCTTCACCTGTTGCACAAAGCAATTCTATGATTACCAAAAAAAGTGTTCATGTCAAAAAGATCTGGGGAATTCCGCAATTTTGGTTAGTCTGGATGGTTTTAATGATGAATGTATCAGCCGGAATTGGTGTGATTGGTATGGCATCACCGATGCTGCAAGAGGTCTTTGCTGGAAGCTTGATTGGTGTAGATCTGAAGTTTAATGAATTAGATAAAGCTCAGTTAACTTCGATCGCTGCTGTTGCCGCAGGGTTTACTGCATTACTGAGTTTATTTAATATTGCGGGACGTTTTTTCTGGGCAAGTTTGTCTGATAAATTTGGTCGTAAGCTCACGTATACGATTTTCTTTATTCTTGGCGGCCTCTTATACTTTAGTGTTCCATCAAGTTCAAACGCTGGTAATTTAGTCTTTTTTGTTCTTGCTTTTTGTATTATCTTAAGTATGTATGGCGGTGGTTTTGCAACAGTGCCGGCATATTTGGCCGATTTATTTGGAACACAAATGGTTGGTGCGATTCATGGCCGATTGCTTACTGCATGGGCCACTGCAGGTATATTGGGGCCTGTCGTTGTGAACTATATGCGTGATTATCAATTGAGCCTTGGATTACCGAAAAGTCAGGTATATAACCAAACAATGTATATTTTGGTTGGTATGTTGTTAATTGGTCTGATCTGTAATTGGTTCATTAAACCAGTTGCTGATCATTGGTTTATGACTGACGCAGAGCTTGCTGAAGAGAAACGCCTTGCACATGAAAAAGCCTTATCAATTGAAATAGGTAGTCAAAACCCATCCATGAATTCAAACTCAAGCTCTTTACGAGTTATTTTATCTTGGAGTTTTGTTGGATTGCCACTAGCATGGGGAGTCTATCGAACAGTTCTCAGTGCATTAAAGTTGTTTAGTTAATTCTTTTCATTTAGGGATCTCTTAAAGAGGTCCCTGATATGCTTATTCGAATAAAATTTCTTTATTCATGATATCTGTCAAGTCATTAGTGTCTTCTGATCAAGTTTAGGAATTGCGTAGCATAAAATCACGTTCGAGCCTATATATTGATCTGTTATTTGATGACAAATAACTCCGAATTCATTCTAGGTAATCCTCCAATGAGATTGATCGATGTTTTTAAAAAATAAAAAGATTAGTTTTATACTGATAGACGAACATCTTCAATAGGTTTTGCTGTCATTATTTAAATAATAAAACAATGAATTAGGCTTATTTATTGAGGAAGCAATCTATTCTAAGGGAGTGAAATCTTGTCACAAAGTCAGTCAAATCAACATTTTCAGGTAGAAGAATCTACTATTGCTCAATTGCATCTTGCTATTCAAGAGGGCCGAACGACATGTGTTGAGATTGTTCAACAATATTTAGAGCGAATTCGTCACTTTAATGGTCCTTCGAGCTTATTAGTAACCAGAGATGGGAGTAATCTTCCAGCTGAGCATGGAGTTGTTCGGGGAGGGCAAGCGATTCAGTTTGATCAGCAAACGCTTAAAGCAAGTGATTTATTTCCTAATTTAGATGCTTATATGGGACCTGAACTTGAGTTTGGCCGAATGGAAGCGACAGCCTCTGATCCCTCTGTGAAACAGCAGTTTGGCATGATCGTGGGTAAACCCAATGCTGGACAATTAAATGCTTTATCAACCATTAACCTGCGTGGTGAGCGATCGGTTACCTGCCGAGGTGATTACGACTTACATCCCTCAAAAGGTCCTTTGCCTATTGGAGCACCTCCCATGTGTGAAATGTTTCGGCATTATCCCGATGCTCTCGAACAGGCAGCAGCATTAGATCAGCAATATGGTAATCAACCTGATCTAGATTTAATGCCCCTTTATGGCGTTACTTTTTCCTTTAAAGATGCTTTTGATACGAAGGATATGAGATCAACGGGTGGCGCAGATGCTGCTTATGATATTGATTTTCCAGCGAGAGACCATATTTTGGTTGATCAACTTCGTAAAAAAGGTGCGATTATTTTAGCGAAGGCTGTTATGACTGAATACAATGGCCGTGCAGGTGATCCAGGCGGCAAAAATTATCCTCAGCAAATATTGCCTTCTGTTCTAGGTTATCAACGCTCTACCTGGGGTGGTAATCCATCGAATCCTTATGATACAACTCGTTCTGCTTCACTAGGCTCAAGTTCAGGATCGGGTGTATCCGTCAGTGCTAATTTGGTAATGGCAAGTCTTGGTGAAGAGACACGGATGTCGACACGTGGGCCCGCTAACCATAATTCTTTAGCATTGATATTGCCTCATAAGGCAATGTTAGGATTTGATGGAGGAGCAATTGGTGCAGATATTTATTGTGATCGTACGGGTATTCTAGGACGGAGTCTAGATGACTGTGCTCGTATCCTAGATGCACTCAAGGACGAAGAAAAGGGTTATTACGATCCTCGAGATCCGTATACCACCGTTCCACGTTCATCCGTATTACAGACACGATACCAAGACCATATCATTCAAAGTAATACGGCAGGGTTTCTCAAAGGTACGCGCATCGGTGTGATTCGTGAATCAATGGTCAATCCCGGTATTCAATCAGTTGAGCCCATCATTACGAAGGCAACTCAGGAGATTAAAACAGTTCTTGGAGAGCACTTAGGTGCAACTTTAGTCGAGTCTTCGCATTATCTTTGGAAAAAAGATAGCTCGATGGAGCAGATGGATATTGATTTTACAAAGGCATTAGCAAGACTGCTTCCTGTATTTATGCCAGATATATTATTTCGCTTAAATGATACTGGTCAGCCATTATTTCCTGAATTTGCTGCACAAATACAGCCAACAGAATTTGCTCCAGGAAAAGTATTTGGTACAGGAAAAATGACATCCATTGATTATTTTGTGGAGCTCGCTGATTTAAATATTGAACCTCCAAAGAATTTAACCATTGCGACTATTCAGCATCAAATTTTAGCGAATTCATTTCGATTTCATATCAAGCAATATTTGAGTCGTCGAGCTCAAGATTGGAAAGCCCTTGGTTTTAATGAATCGATGATTGATTGGCCTACATTAAATCAGCGATCAAAGTTTTGGGGAGATGATCAACGCTCCGCATTTAAAAACTGGGAAGAGACTACGGATCCTAGAAATCCTTTAGGTGGTCGGCAGGGGATTGATGAACGGATTATGCTCAGAGAGTTATTACGACGAGTGGATATGATGGTCATACTGGAGAATAAGTTGGATGTTTTAGTTCGTCTGCATACGCCACTTCCTCCAGCAAAAATTGGATGGCCCGATGAGCCAGGAGAAATCAATGATCTTCGGAACGAGTTGTTGTATGGCCCGAATGCAGGTCTCACCGAGATATTGGTTCCAGCTGGATTTGTTGACACGGCTTACGATGCTAGGTTTGAGTTATCAGAGGATCGACAAAAATACGTTGCTAAAGCGAGTCAAGAGCCCACGAAGATTGAAGGAGCCGGCTTGCCATTCTCCTTGGTATTCCGTGTAGAGCCCGGAATGGAAGACCGATTAATACGGGTAGCCTCAGCGTATGAAGCATCCTCAAAAAGAAGGGTTTCTCCGCCTCACTTTGGGCCATTAAAAAGATGATTAAAGTTTGTATTAAGAAGGAAATAAGTAAGCCCTTATTAAAAGTGGAATCACGTTTACAATTTGTTATGCATAGCCCTTTGAGAGTGTAAAAATGAAATTACGAATATCTTTAATTAGCCTAATGTTAGGTATGACACTTTTTCAGCTCTCGTATGCTGCAGATCCTTGGCCTAACCGAACAATTAAATTTGTTGTTGGCTTTGGACCTGGTGGGGCAAATGATTTAGTTGCTAGAGTTGCTGCAGAGTCTGCGTCAAAACAACTTGGACAAACCATTATTGTTGAAAATAAGCCTGGGGCGGGATCTGTTTTAGGTGCCGATTATGTTGCGAAAAGTGCGAATGATGGTTATACCTTTTTTGTTGGTGCTAGTGGTACTTTAACCAATGCTCTCATCAAGTCAACCATGCCTTATAAAGAGGGTGATTTAATTCCTGTAAGTTTCTTAGCGGTTAGTCCATCAATTATTGTAGTTGCCGCTAATTCAAAGATTAATCAATTAAAAGATTTAATTGCCGTATCCAAAGAGCCTAAAGGGATTAATTTTTCTACCGCAGGAACTGGAAGCACGCCTCATTTCGTGGCTGAAATGCTGAAATTGAGTACTGGGGGTAAATATGAAATAATTCCTTATAAGAGTGGCTCAGAGGGTATGCTGGCGGTGATCTCAAGTCAAGTGGATGCAACCTCAGAGGCAAGTCCCGTGGTGATACCACAGATTCAGGGTGGAAAATTAAAAGCGATTGCATCGACTTGGAATAAAAGAATATCTGCATTACCGAATGTTCCAACCACGAAAGAGTTAGGTTTTTCAGACGTTTTTATTGGTCACTGGGCTGGTTTGTACGCACCTAAAGGTACGCCAGATGATGTTTTAGAAAAAATGAATCAAGCTATTAATGCGGGATTGAAAACAGAAGCCGTCACGAATCGTTTAGTTCCACAAGGTATTGAGCCATCACCTGGTTCTAGAGCAGATTTTGTGAAATTTTTGACAGAAGAAAAAGGACGACTTGAGCCCATTATTAAAAAATCGAATATGAAAGAAGATTAAAGCTTCATTTTTTATAAAGGTCAGTCTATGAGTCGTATCAGTTCAGGAAGCGCTTTTCGTCAAGCTATACAGGCAGAGTCCCCATTACAAGTGATTGGTGCCATTAATGCAAATCATGCCTTATTGGCGCAACGCGCTGGTTACAAAGCGATCTATCTCTCTGGAGGAGGTGTATCTGCAGGGTCTTTAGGTATGCCAGACCTGGGTATTTCCAACTTAGAGGATGTACTCATTGATGCGAGAAGAATTACCGATGTATGTCCTTTGCCATTACTTGTCGATGTGGATACTGGATTTGGTTCTTCTGCATTTAATGTTGCAAGAACAGTACGTTCGCTAGAAAAAGCTGGAGTAGCTGCTATTCATATTGAAGATCAGGTTGGAGCTAAGCGTTGTGGACATCGTCCAAATAAGCAAATTGTGAGTTGCGAAGAAATGGTCGACCGCATCAAGGCTGCTGTGGATGCAAAGTCAAATGACGATTTTGTCATTATGGCTAGAACGGACTCATTAGCCGCTGAGGGATTAAATGCTGCAATTGATCGATCTTTGGCTTATGTTGAAGCTGGTGCTGATATGCTTTTTCCAGAAGCGATTACAGAACTCAATCAATATCAACAATTTGTAAAAAAAACAAAAGTACCCATTTTGGCTAATATTACTGAGTTTGGTTCTACTCCAATGTTTACGATTGAAGAGCTAAGATCGGTTGGCGTTAGTATTGCGCTGTATCCATTATCTGCTTTTAGAGCAATGAATAAAGCTGCCGAGAATGTCTATCAAACGATCCGTTCTAAAGGAACGCAGAAAGATTTAATTGCTCAAATGCAAACTAGAAATGAGTTATACGAAAGTATTAATTATTACGATTATGAAAAGTATCTCGACGGATTATTTAAATAATTCATCTTGATACTTTTCTAATTTAAATGCTAATCTCTAAAACCTTTTTTCTTTAGCCAGTCTTCTATGATCCCTGCAATTTGAAGGTTATTACGGTCCATCATCATCATGTGGGAGTTGCCCTTGATGCCTATTTCAGGCAGGTTGATCACCTCGACACTAGCCCCTGCGGCGATATATTTTTGATTCAACTCCATCTGTGTTTGCCGAATCTTTGGCCAACGTGAATCGATATCAATATAGTCTCCATAGATGGTGAGAATGGGAATATTCTTCAGTGCGCTCGCCTTATTAGGATCACCAAATCCCGCAGGTTCAACTAAAATCAGCGCTTTGACTTTATCTGGTCGTGCTTGAGCTACTTTTTGACCAAATTGCCCACCCTGACTATGAACGAGAACGATACATGGACATACCTTATCCACTAATTCTGTATAGGCTGCAATCGTTGCCTCATCGGTGGTAGTCCAACGGGGAACGACTTGACGCATAAAGTTTAAATAGCCTTCTGGAGGGAATTGGCTACCGGGGTATTGTGCTCTTTTGACAGGGTCATCATTCCAAGCATTAGCACCAATTCGGAATCGATGCCATGGGTTATCAATCGTTAAAAATTGAGGATCAGAAGGCCAAATATCAGGCGACGCCCAACCCGAGCGTCCTCTTTCAACCGCATCAGAGACATAAGTCTTCCAACCTTGACTGATAAAATATTGCTGCCATCCGGGCCTTCCATCAGGAGTGGTTTCATAAGTCACCCCTGATAGGCCACCGCCATGCCAAAGCAATATTGGCAATTGATGTTTAACATCTTTGGGAATAAAGTACTGCACATACATTTGCTCCACAAGATATTTACCATTAGGATCTATTTTTGCTGGAGCACTTCCCGGACTAAAGACTACCTCTTTCGTTGGTTTGCCAGAAACTTCAACAAATCTTCCTCCAATATGGAATGATCCAACTTGAGAAATATTAAGATCAAGTGGTTTTGTTTGGGCAGTAGCAGTACCCAAGATAAAAAAACCGAATAAGAGAATTAGGCTTTTCATTATTTGTTTCATAGATCGTCTCGTTTCTTTTTAAAAGATATAATTTGTGAATAGTCTACCAGCCTTGATAAAAACTACTCAATCATTAAATTGATGATCGTAAGCTTAGTATCTTTTGCCGACAAAATCAATTCAGGATTATTCTTAGTCAGGCTATCATGTTTCTGCTTGGCTTATACTAGAATGAAACTTTACCACTTATGAATTTGAGATCTATCAATGCAAATTAACATCCCTAATGTAGTAGCTGAAGTTCAAGCGTTATTTGATCAATATGAGGACGCTTTGATTCACAATAAGATTAATATCTTAGATGATTCCTTTTGGAATAACCCCCTAGTGATCCGTTATGGAATGAATGAAAATCTTTATGGCTTTGGCGAAATTGCTGCTTTTAGAGCGGCTAGACCATCAAAAGGATTATTAAGAAGTCTCAGTAAAACTGTTATTACAACTTTTGGAAATGATCTAGCAACTGCTAATACCTTATTTGAAAGAGAAACTGTTCCTGGAAAAATTGGACGTCAATCGCAAACCTGGGTAAGAACTGCGGATGGTTGGCGAATTGTTTCAGCCCATGTTAGTTTGATCGATAAAGTTTAAATAGGGGTAGTTCATGATAACGAATGGTTTATTTCATATCGCTGTAAAAACAAATAATTTAGAGGCAACGAAAGAGTTTTATACCAAGGTTTTAGGTTTGATAGATATTTATCGCCCTGATTTTGGCTTTCCTGGTGCTTGGCTTGCAGCTCCGATCCCTGGGGGGCAAGCGATACTTCATTGTTATGCTGGAGGTCCTGCTTTGGGGGCGGATGGTAAGACTCCATTAGG
Organism: uncultured beta proteobacterium; assembly: GCA_903867305.1. Taxonomy (GTDB): domain Bacteria; phylum Pseudomonadota; class Gammaproteobacteria; order Burkholderiales; family Burkholderiaceae; genus Polynucleobacter. Next base: position 21,609 of record CAIPQU010000012.1, on the reverse strand, counting down.
TACTGCTGCAATTGATCATATATCTTTTTCATGTTCTGGGTATCATGAATTTAGAGAAAAATTTATCGAGATGGGATTGCCATATCGAGAGTTCTTAGTTCCTAACACGACCATATGGCAATTATTTGTCTATGATCCCAGCGGCGTGCAACTCGAATTAACCTTTGAAGGAAAAATTGAAAAAGGGCCGCTTCCAGATATGTCTGATGGAAAACGTTATATTGCAGGAACAAGTTTTTTTGACCCTAATTCCTATTCATAAAATCAGCTGTTAATGAAATAAGCTGTTAATTTCCTAAATCGACAATAGCAATCACAGGGCCACCACCGCGTGGACCTTGATGCATCGCATCCACAGAGACAAATACAGCGGGATCACCAATCGCAGCAGCAGCAACGCCTCCAACAGCTGCTTTAGAATGTCGGTGATGATGTACATCAGAGTCATCTAACATGATTTGACGGCGACCACGAAGTTTGCCAGTATGGTCCGCTTCACACTTGATGAAGCAATTGACGAGTTTTCCTTTTAAGTCTGTTGATCTAGGACGTTCAGGAAGATCTAAACCGGCTGAGCGAATAGCATCATAGATACCGTCGATGTCAATCGCATCTCGCATCACACTATGACCTATCTTAAAGTTTCCGCCAGCACCCGATTTATTTCCAAGAAGAACAATTTGTGCAAAATCTAATTCAACTCCTGAAGAGCAAGAAGATACGGAAGAATATAAATCCAGATTCTCACATATATCATCTTCAGTAGGCATAGCAATTTCGCCAAGAGCAACGGCAATCCCTAGTGCAGTAGTACCATTAGAGACTCCCATCGAGTCATGTACTTCACAAGCTAATGTTTTACCGCGAGATTTAGCGTCGAGGACAGTTTCGATAGTCAATAGTGGTGTTTTCGTTTGTACATAATGAACATCTTTAGGGTCATCAATCCCTGCCTGTTTCATCGCAAGTAAAACACCTTGCTTGACTTTTTCTACCATTGAAAGTCGTCCAATATCTTCTGGATAAATGCGTGGGCTGAGGGCAGTCCCAATGACTAATCTACTTTCTTGAGAAGTAGTTGAATCTTGAACTTGAGCAAAGATGGTTGCATGGGGAGTGATGACACCATCACAACCACCTGACCAAACCATGGGGATTTCACGAATCTGGGCCGCTGTTCTAGTACCATGTTTTAACAGAACCTCCCGAAAAGCTTGATCGGATAAGATTCTTGTGAAATCATTCACGCCGCCATTACCTTCGGTTTTTCCAATAACAGCAATAACTTCATCAGCCTTGAACCTGCCAGATTCAATATGATGTATCAGACCCGATGCATCTGAGACACTTTTAATTTCAACTTTAACGACGTCAATTGCCATATTAATTCCTAGTAATGTTATTTTGCGTTATTCACGGCTTGTATTGCCATTGATTTCATTAAATGGGCTCTGTATTGTGAATCCGCAAAAAAGTCAGAGTTAAGACCTTGAGCAGAAATCTGAATGGGTTCAATAGCACTTGTAGAAAAATCTTTAGAAAGAGCTTTTTCCATTTCTGTATGACGGAAAACGGAAGCTCCTGCACCGGTAACAGCAACTCGAACTTCATTTGGAAATTGGGCAACAAAAACTCCGACTACGGCATACCTTGATGCAGGGTGTTTGAATTTTGCGTAGGCTGATTTAATTGGCGCAGTAAAGCGAATTGATTGAATTAATTCACTTGGTTCAAGAGCTGTTTCAAACATACCAATAAAGAAATCATCCGCTTGTATTTCGCGTTGATTGGTAATAATGGTGGCATTTAATCCTAATACAGCAGCGGGATAATCAGCCGAAGGATCATTATTTGCAACAGATCCACCAATCGTACCCATATTACGAACCATTCGATCTGCTATCAGACCTGCTAATTGAGCTACTCCAGGAATACAAGATTTCACATCAGATGAAGCAGCAACTTCAGCATGTCTAGTCATTGCTCCAATCGTCAGAGTTTTACCTTCGATACAAATACCTGAAAGTTCACGTATTGATCCTAGGTTGATTAGTTCCGAAGGTTTATCAAGCCTGAGTTTCAGAACCCCAACTAAACTTTGACCACCAGCAATATATTTGGCCTCTGAAAGTTCTTTTTTTAACGATACCGACTCAGGAATCGATTTTGTATGATGAAACGAAAAAGGATACATAAAATGCTCCGAAATAATCTTAGTTAGAAGGACTCATTACTTTTGCGGCTTCTTGAATCGCTACAACAATATTGTGATAACCAGTACATCTACACAAATTCCCATCGAGTTGTTCACGAATCAGTTCTTTACTTGGGTTAGGGAAATTGTTTACCAGATCAATCGCGCTCATAATCATTCCGGGTGTGCAATAACCACATTGCAAACCGTGATGGGTTTTAAATGCTTCTTGCATTGGATGCAATTGGTCATCGATTGATACACCTTCAATAGTCGTAATTGCAGCACCCTGTGCCTGCATCGCCAAAATGCTACAACTTTTAATGGCGCGACCGTTAAGATGAATCGTGCAGGCACCACATTGAGCAGTATCACAACCCACATGAGTCCCTGTCAGGCGGCAATGATCACGAATGAAGTTCACTAATAGCGTGCGCTCTTCGACCTCATGTGAAATGGCTTGGCCATTGATGGTCATCGAGACTTGGATGCTCATAGGATATCTCCTTTTTTATAATGTTTCATGATTCTAATCTATTACTTTAATCTCTTTTTGGAAGATTTCTAGGCATTGCCCTTTAACTTGATTGAACAATTCAGAAGTCAGCGTAATGGGTTGACGAGGTCTTGGTGCTGTAAATTCTATTTCGCGTGCAATTCTCGTAGGACGCCGTGTCAGCATGAGAATGTGATCAGATAAATAAACAGCCTCATCGAGATCATGAGAGACAAGAATCATGGTGGTTTTTGTTGCTTCAAAAATCGCCTGAAGTTTATCTCGCATAAATAGTGTCATTTCATAATCCAGCGCAGAAAAAGGCTCATCTAAAAAGAGTACTTCTGGATGAGGTGCTAGGGCTCTCATAATCGAAATCAACTGTTGCTGACCACCAGATAATTCGTAGGGATAACGATTTAAATCAAATCGAACATCAAAAGATTGAATCAGTTCTTGTGTTCTTGCTTCAATCTCACCAGAAGGCTTCTTCGCTATTTGAAGTGGATATTTAATATTATCGATGGCTTTTTTCCAAGGGAAAAGAGCGTCGCGGTAATTTTGAAAGACATAGCCAATCACAGTTTGAGCTAGTGTTTTTCCATCAAAAAGAACTTGACCGCTATCCATGGGAGTCAAACCTGAAACCATGTTAATCAGTGTGGATTTTCCACAACCATTTGGACCAAAGATAGAAGTAATTTTGCCGTGAGGAAGGTCTAGGTCGAAATTGGAATACAGCGTTTGTCCAGCAAAAGATTTATTTAAACCACGGATTTGGATATGGGCAGGCATGATGTCTTTATTGTTTTAAGAAACGCACGATTATTTACCACCCCAATGAACGAAGTGTCTTTCTGCAAGAATAAAGAGCAGATTTAATCCATAGCCTAATGCTCCAGCGCTAAAAATCGTCGCATACATTTCCGGCATATTAAAAATCATTTGTGCATTGATGACCCTTTGGCCAAGACCATCTGTGGAGCCAATGAACATCTCAGCAACGATGACAATCACTAAAGAAAAGGATATTCCAGAGCGCATACCAACGAAAGTTTGTGGGAGTGATTCAAGTAGTGTTACTCCACCAAGTATTTTCAAACTTGACGCTCCCATGACTCTAGCAGCAGCTTGTCGGACTTTTCTCGCATTCATCACACCATAGGCAGTATTAAAAAGAATTAATAATCCCGCACCGAAAGCAGCAACAGCGACTTTAGTATTTTCACCTACGCCTAAAATAACTAAAAATAGGGGGAATAGGGCGGAAGCTGGTGTTGAGCGAAAAAAATCAATCACAAATTCACAAGATCGATAAATTCGAGCTGAACTACCTAAAACAAGTCCAAGAGGCACACAAATCACAACAGCAATTAAAAAAGCATAAATGGTGCGCCGAATCGTGATGATCATGTCGTGCATTAAAGTGCCAGTAGTAAGGCCAGTCCACATGGCTTTAGCTGATGCTTGCGGGGATGGTAATAAGATGGGATCAACCAACTTTAGCGAAGTGCAAAGCCACCAAATAAAGATAAAAACTAAAGCCCCAGTTAATGGTTCTAGAGGCTCTAGTGATTTTTTCAATGTCATAAAATTTAATATACTTTGATGAAGGATTTAGCATCTATTTTCTCTTTGACGAGTCCATATGCAGTTGCTTGATCAATTAAATTCTGAAAATCTGCAAGATCCTGAGGTTTTAAGTCTTTAATCATATTGTAGTGTGATAAAGGAACCGTCTGAGCAATACTTGCTGACGTGTTCATGTATTTGACAAGTAAATCACGTGCTTTAGGATCATTGTTGCCATCGTTCAACGCTTTTGCCCACGCTCTTGCAAATCTTTCCGCAGCTTGTGGATACTCTTTAATAAATTTAGAACTGAGAACTCCGCCACCAAGGACTGCGCAAGCATCAGGTTTTCCGAGCATATATTTTGCAATCACACCGCTCTCAAGCTTACGGCCAATACCTTGAGAAACCATCATGCTGACGATCGGTTCAAGGGTGTAAACCGCATCATATTGGCCAGACTGCAACGCACCAATGTGAACGCTCATTTGTTGTTCTTGCATTTGATAATCTTTTTCATCTAAGCCAACAGCTTTAAGAACCCCTTTAGCTACGAAAAGATTTCCAGGTCCAGGCGCAGACATGATTCTTTTACCCTTCAATTCAGCTATAGTCTTAATAGGGCTGTTTACAGGAACCACATAAGCCTCAAGTTGATATTTGACGTTTTGGCAATTTAATGAAATATATTTCAACGTATCGGGTCGAATAGCATTAATATTTGCACCCTCAAGAGATAATAAATTCGATCCCGCATCTAAATCACCTGTGACTATACCCTGAACGACTAGTGGTTGAGTTGCTAGGGGAACTCCTTCAACATCTAAACCCTCTGCTGCAAAATAACCCCTTTCTTTAGCGATAAAGTAGGGAAGTGCAGAAGATGCGATAAACAATCCCATTTTCATTTTTTGCTGGGCAATGCTCAACGCTGAGAATGTACCAAATAACAAAATCATTAACGAGATCAAACAATTTTTCATGAGATTCATAAAGGCTCCAAGTGGTATTTTTTTTGACTTTCTTGTGATGTATTTAAAACTAAGATAACATTATTTTTTGATTTAATTATTTTTTAATAAATTAACATATATAGCACCTTTTTTATATTTAAGGAATTACATGCATCCTCAAGGAATTGGTCAAACGGTCTTACGTCGGGAAGATAATCGATTATTAAAGGGTAAGGGGCAATTTGTTGCAGATCTTCTTCCTGAAAATACATATTACTGTGCTTTCTTACGGTCGCCACATGCACATGCACTTATTAAGAGCATCAATGTCTCAGACGCACAAAAAGCGCTTGGTGTATATGCGGTACTGACTGGACAGGATATGTTCAATGATGGCGTTGGTAAAATGACGCCACTGTGGATCATTCCTGGCGCAGAGGGTTCTCAAATGAATGAGCCCCCTCGGTATTCCATCACGATTGATCGCGTTCGCCACGTTGGTGAAATTGTTGCGATGGTGGTTGCAAAAACAGCCCATCAGGCATTGGACGCTACGGAACTCATCATAGTAGATTATGAAGTCCTTGATGCTGTTGTGAATGTTCGAGACGCGGCAAAAGAATCTGCCCCACAATTGCATTCACAAGCGCCGAATAATCTTTGTGTGAAATTTCACCGCGGAGCGAAAGAGCCTGTGGATGCGGCTTTTGCTAAAGCTAAACATCATGTGCGTGTCGAAATTAAAAATCATCGTATTGTTTGTGCTGCTATTGAACCAAGAGCTGTTCTTGCCCAAGTTTCACCATCTTTAGGAGACGATGGACATGAGCTCACGATTTGGTCTGCAACACAAGTACCACATCACATCCGTAAATTAACTTCAGAGCAATTAAATCTTCCGGAAAATTCAATACGGGTGATTGCGCCAGATGTGGGTGGTGGTTTTGGCACTAAAGGAAAGTTATATCCCGAAGAAACTATTCTGGCCTGGGCCTGTAAAAAATTGAAGTTAACCTTAAAGTGGACTTCGACACGAAGTGAAGCATTTATTAGCGACTACCAAGCTCGAGATCATATGACTTCTGCTGAAATGGCCTTAGATGAAAAAGGTCACATCCTTGGCGTTCGTGTAAAAACTTATGCCGCTGTTGGGGCTTATATTTCTACGGTTGGGGCTGCAGTACCAACAACCGTCTATACCGCAGTTTTGTCAGGACCTTATAAAATTCCTGCGGTATTTGCAGAAGTCGATGCGATGTTTACCAATACGGTTCCAACAGACGCCTATCGTGGCGCGGGACGACCTGAAGCATGTTTCGTTTTAGAGAGATTAATAGAAGAAGCCGCCATACAAACTGGTATAGATCGTATGGAACTGCGCAGTAAAAATTTCATTAAATCGAGTGAGATGCCCTATGCAACTCCATTAGGTCCTATTTATGACAGTGGTGACTTTCAACGTCTTTTCGATCGGGCTCTAGTTGCATCTGACTTTGCTGGATTTGAAAAACGCCGTGCTATTTCAAAAGAAAATGGCATGATACGTGGGTTTGGCATTTGTTATTTTCTAGAAAGTTCTGGTGTAGCACCTTCAAAGTATGCAGGGATGTTTGGTGCTAGAGCTGGCTTTTTTGATTCTGCAGATATTCGTGTATCTGCAGATGGAAGCATTTTGTTAATGTGTGGTACGCATAGTCATGGTCAAGCACATGCGACGACATTCCCACAGGTGATTGCTTCAAAAATTGGATTGCCTTTATCGATGATTGAATTAGTAGAAGGTGATACCGGTCGAGTTCCTTATGGAACAGGAACCTTTGGATCGAGGTCAATGGTTATTGCAGGTGGAGCGATGACAATGGCTTGTAAAAAAATTATTGATAAAGCGAAGTTATTAGCTGCGCACTTGCTTGGCTGTGATGTGGTCGATGTTGAGCATCAAGTCAATGATGGATTAGGTTATTTTATATCTCACAAATCAAACGAAAAATTGGACTGGTACCAAGTTGCACGTGCAGCTACCTATGCACATAATTTACCTCCTGGAATGGAGCCAGTGCTTCACGAAAATGCATTCTTTGACCCACCAAATCTGACTTGGTCCAATGGTGCGCAAGCATGTGAGATTGAAATCAATCCTCAAACTGGTGTCACCAAGTTGCTTTCTTACATTGCCATAGATGATGTCGGTACAGTGATTAATCCGATGATTGTTGAAGGACAAGTGCACGGTGCTATTGCCCAAGGTATTGGGCAGGCTTTATTTGAGAGTGCTGTTTATGAGCCAGACTCAGGTCAGATAATGACGGGTTCTTTTATGGATTATGCAATGCCACGGGCTGATATATTGCCCGACTTTCTTTCAGAGGCCGATGAAACTCAACCTTGTACACATAATCCTTTGGGGGTTAAAGGATGCGGTGAGTCAGGAACTATAGGTGCTCCTGCAGCAATCACCAGTGCGATGATGGATGCCTTAGGATCTGTTGGGGTACGAGGTATAGAAATGCCTTTCACATCCAATAAAATATGGCATGCTTTACAAAAATCTCCATCATGAATACAGTGAACCAAACCGAGTTAAAAAATAGTGTTGCAGATCATTTATTAAAACTATCCGAGTGGGCTACTCGTCTTCGTTTTGAAGACATACCTACTCATGTTTTGCAAAATGCCGTTCTGATTTTAGGTGACAACATTGCGGCTACACTATCTGCATCTGACGAGCCAGAGGTACAAACGTATCACGATCAGCTACTGCATAAATCATCATCTTCTTCAGCAACTGTTTTTCGTAAGAATGGACCAAAGACATCGATGATGGACGCTGCACTAGCAAACGGTTTGGCGATTACTTGGAACGAGCTAGATGATGGTTATACAAGAACCGCAGTTCATCCAGGCGCATTAAGTCAACCCCTAATCTTGGCTGCAGCGCAAGCCAATGATCTATCTATTCAAGAAATGTTAAGAGCAGTGGTAGTTGCCTATGAGATAGGCACGAGGTTTGCTAGGTCTTGGCCAGAAACATTGCCGAGACTTCATCCGCACGGTGTGTTTAATGCCGTATGTTCTGCCGCAGGATATGCAAGTTTGATGCGCTTTGATCAAACCCTTTTTATGAATGCGCTCACTGGTGCTTGCACTATGGTTTCCCCGGGTCCTTATAGTCACCCTATCCAAGGGGCCTTAATCAGAAATGCCTGGCCTGCTGCGGGGGCTTGGTTAGGTCATTTTGCCTGTGAGATGGCACAAGCCAATATTTTTGGTACGCCATCAGGGGCATATGACGTGTACCAAATGGGTTTTGGTGCAACATCAAAACCTGAACATCTTAGTATGGATTTAGGTTCTGATTGGACTATTACCGCTGGCTATCATAAGCTTTATGGCTCTTGCCACCATGCCCATGCTTCGATGGAGGCGATTGAAAAAATATTAGATCAACATCCTAACCTTCGTGGTGGTGAACCCATTTCTTCGATCGTGATTGAAGTATCCAAAATGGGGATGAACTTTAATAATGCCAATCCTTCGACAACCCTTGCAGCAAAGTTTTCGATTCCTCATGCAGCGGCTGCCACCATCATTAACGGAGCTCATGCCACAGAAAATTTCTTACATCAAAGTATGTCTAACACCCATATTGCTAAAATTAGAAATAAGGTGGTGATGCAAGAAATGAAGGATGTTCGTCCTTGGCCATATGATCGGCCTGCAAAAGTGACTATCCAGTTAAATAATGGCCAACAATTTTCTGAGTCTTGTGAGGCCGCTTTGGGTAGCTCTGCGAGGCCACTAGAAGCCCATACTGTGTTAGAAAAAATACAAACCTTAGCCATGCAATATGCGCCTCATCTGCAAGATGCGGTAGTTTCTTTGCGAGAACAAATTGTCAGTAATCCTTCCTCACCCATTAAAACCAACGCGTGGATCAATTCTTTTTTTTAATGAGTAAGAGAAGATAAATTACAAAACTACATGGACGTTTTTGTGTTGAGAGTAGCTAAATAGTTCATCAAAGCCTTCTTCACGACCGATACCAGATTGTTTGTAGCCTCCAAAAGATGCTCCAATAAAATGACTACTGGAATGGTTGACCCAGACATATCCTGCTTGGACTCGACTTGCCGCTCGGTGCGCTTTGGAAAGATTGGTCGTCCAAATAGAAGCCGTTAAACCATATTCAACAGCATTAACTTGGTTAAACATTTGATCCTCATCTTCCCACTTGATGACAGATAATATGGGACCAAAAACTTCTTCATTAGCGATGCGCATATTCTGAGTAACACCAGTAAAAATAGTCGGCTCAATAAACCAACCTTTTGCAAGAGTAGGGTCCTTTGGTACATTCCCACCATAGATGAGTTGTGCTCCATCTTCCTTGGCAATCTCAACATATCGCATGATTTTTTCCCACTGTATTTTAGAAACAATGGATCCCATTGTGGTTGACATGTCCGTTGGTATTCCTGGTTTATAGTGCTGAACAGCTTTGAGAAGACCGTCTATGACTTGTTGGTATATAGAGGAATGAACGAATAAACGTGATGTGGAACCACAGCTCTGACCGCACCAAGTAAAGTTCATGCCATTTATAGCACCTGTAATGGCTTTATTTAAATCAGCATCAGGATAAATAATGCACGCATTTTTACCACCTAATTCTAGTGTCACGTGTTTCAGTTGATCTGCCGCTGCTTTTGCAATGGCTCGTCCAGTAGGAACGCTCCCAATCAGAGAGAGTCGAGGGACTAGGGGATGGTTTACAAGTGCTTGTCCACCAACCGCGCCAGAGCTAATAATGTTCAGCACACCTGGGGGGAGAATGCCATCAATTAACTCCATCATGCGATAGCTTGACAGAGGAGCTTGATAGGGCGGTTTCATGATGACCGTGTTACCTGCAATTAATGGCGGAGCCATCTTTGCTGCAGTAAACATAATTGGGTGGTTATAAGCAACGATTCGTGCACAAACACCATAGGGTTCTCGCACGGAATAATTCAAAATATCATCTCCCATAGGCAAAGTTTCGCCTTTGATTTCGGTGGCTAAACCAGCATAAAAATCGATTTGTGCTGCAGCGATTAGTGCGTCACGTTGCATTTCGCTAATAGGGTTCCCGCAGTTTGCCGCATCAATCATGGCCAGTTCAAAGGCGTTTTCACGAAGCACAGCTGCAACCTTTTTGAGGAGGTTAGCGCGTTCTAAAGGTTTAATTTTTTTCCATACTAAAAAACCTTCGTGTGCAGCCTGAACTGCGGCGTCAACATCTTCAGCATTGGCTTCAGCACAGAGTCCTAAAGATTCGCCTGTGGCAGGATTCATCGTTTCTTGATAACCGCCCTTAGGTTGATGCCAAGAGCCACCATAATAAAGATCGCGATGTTGCGGTAATATTTTTAAATAGTTTGTAGTATCTGACATATCGAGTTCTTTTATAAAAATTAACGTTTGTGAACGGCAGAGTTATTGCCAGCGTTGCCACTCATGTTGGCATCGTATCCAGGAGCAACACAGGCATCAATAATGCAGACTTTTCCTGCCTTAACAAATGCCAGTCCCTCAGCAATTGCTGCTGGAAGATCTTGTGCTCGACGCACAGGACCAATACCTTCTGCACCCATAGCTCGTGACATTTGTGCAATGTCAATTTCTGGATCACTCATGCGTTGACCAATCCATTTATTCTCTGTGGGACGTTGACGTTCTTTCGCCACGCGCTCTTGATGAAGTTCATCATTAAAATAGGAATGGTTATTACACACAATGATCAATAATGGAATCCCGTAATGTACGGCTGTCCATACAGCGGTATTGCTCATTAAAAAGTCACCATCACCGATGAGAGCAATGGGGATTCGATCAGATTTAGCATCTCGAAGCGCAAGAGCAACCCCAACAGTATTCCCTGGCCCCGCACCCACACCACCGCCACCATCAGCACCAAGATAATCCATCGGGTGATGGAAGTGACGGTAAGCACCATTCCAACCTAGAGGTAATCGAGCAAGACAAATGTTGAGATCTTTGGTAGATTCTTGAAGAACTTCAGCAAGTGCACGTAGACTAACTACATCATCATTGGGCATTGCTGAAAGGGAAGATTTTATTGGCCAAGACTTCAGCGCTTGTGTTGCAGCAGTTTGATTGAGCGCTGCAATTGCATCGTCAGGTTCACAGAGCATATAAATGTCTACTGGTGGCAAACTTCCACCATCCATACTCCAACCACGATGGCTATGAATATCCAAAGAGACATGAATGATTTTTGCATGGCATGGATTATTTTGAAAAGCTTGTTTAAATACACCTCCTGGATCAACCCAGTCCAACATTAGGATCACATCTGCATCACGTACTGCAGCGCAGGCTTCTGGAGTCATAAAATACGCTGGAGAGCCAACGTGTTGAGGATGATCTGTAGGAAAACTTGAAGCATTTTTAAGATCAGTAATCACTGCTGCCTGAATTTTTTCGGCAAATTGAATACGCTGATCCCAATCTGAAATGTTACGAGACATTCGTCCCATCAATATGACAGGATTTTTTGCTGTTGAGAGTAATTGAGCCGCTTGCTCAACGTCACTTGGTGCAGGGGGTGGTGATTGAGGTGCTTTAAACCGCATTGGATCAGGAACGGGAATTAAGCCTTCGGTTTTGCTCTCTTGGAGAGCGGCGTCGAGGTTAATATAAACCGGACCTCGGGGCGCGGTTTGAGCGATTTGTCCGCCACGCAGAAGTGCCTCGATTGCTGCTGGGATTGAGCCTGGTTGGTTATCCCATTTGGTAAAGTCACGAACTAAAGATCCTTGGTCGCTAGCGGTGTGAATCCAGTCAATCCATGGTCGACGGCGTGCAGCATCCCAAGGCCCCGTTGCACCTAGCATTAAAACTGGCATTCGATCACACCAAGCATTGAAGACTGCCATGGTGGCATGCATTAAACCAACGTTAGAGTGGACTAGAGCTCCCATCATCTTGCCAGAAGCCTTAGCAAATCCTTGAGCAATTGCGATTGCCACCTCTTCATGTAAGCACAGCAACATTTGCGGCGCTTGGTTACCTAAGTGGTTTACTAGGCTGTCATGTAAACCCCGATAACTTGCACCAGGATTGAGAGCTATATAGGGTACTTGCATAGCATGCAGACAATCAGCAATGGAGTCGCTACCCCAATAAGTGGCTGGCTGATCGTTAGGAGTTGGTTTGTCGTGATTAATCATATTTAGTCTGCTTTGATGTTGGCTTCTTTAATGACTTTACCCCAACGGGCATAGTCTTCTTTAATAGTATTCGTTAATGCTTCTGGAGAACTTGGCGCTGCTTCGATACCTTGTCCATTCAGATTTGCTTTCACCTCAGGAAGTTGAAGAACTCGAACGATATCGCCATTTACTTTATTGATAATATCTTTAGGAACTCCGGCGGGCATAAATACACCAAGCCAAACATCTAACTCCACACCTGGGATTGTTTCGGCAATGGTTGGTAGGTCTGGAAAAGAAGAAATCCGTTTACCACCAGCGCTGGCAATTAAACGCAGCTTTCCATCTTTTATGTGAGGTAATAAAGAATTAACTGCCCCAATAAAGACCTGCAGCCGACCTCCGATTAAATCTGTAATGACTGGTAAAGCACCTTTATAAGGTACGTGTTGCATTTGAATACCTGCAGCGTGATTTAACATTTCGGTAGCGAGTTGTTGAGGAGATCCATTTCCGGATGAACCAAAATTGAGTTTATCTGGGTTGGCCTTCGCATAAGCCACGAGTTCAGTAACGTTTTTAGCTGGAACTGAGGGGTGAACGACTAATACAAATGGAACTAAGGCCACTTGACTGATTGGCGTAAAGTCTTTGAAAACATCAAATGGCATTTTCCCCATGTGAGGATTGGTTACAAAAATATTGTTGGCTCCAAGTAACCAGGTATATCCATCAGCAGGGCTCTTGGCGACAAGATCGGCACCTAAATTCATACCAGCACCGGGACGGTTATCTACCGTTACGGACTGATTCCATTGCTCGCTTAGTTTTTGGGCAATAACACGAGCTACGACATCATTACTACCCCCTGGTGTGATGGGAACAATAAATTTGATAGCTCGAGAAGGGTAAGTATTTTGCGCTTGAGCATTTACTGCTAAAACCTGAGCGATGCACATTCCGATAATGAACAAATAACGTGTCATTTTTTCTCCTAGAGATATTTTCAATTTCAAAGAATTTATTCTTTTATGCTGATAGATTCTCTTAAACACACTTTTGAGGGTGATTTTTTTAGTTTAAATTTTATGCTTTAAAAGGTATTGTATTGAAACCAGCGCCTAGATTAATGTAATTAATCGCAATTGAGAATTGAGATTGATAATCTCAAGGGAAAACCCTAATCATTGTATAGTTAGAAAATAGTAGAATAAATCGAATAACCTTTTTATTTTCAGGGACTTTTCATGCAAAAATCACTCCATATTAATGCAGATAAATGTACTGGTTGTTTACAGTGCGAGATGGCTTGTAGTTTTGAAAACTATGGGGTCTTTAACCCTTCAAAATCTAGAATCAAAGTATTTGATTTTCATGAAACTGGAAAAAAAGTTCCCTATACATGTACTCAGTGTGACGAAGCATGGTGTTTAAAAGCATGTCCAGTTGATGCTATTCGAATTGATGCTGCAACTGGCGCCAAAGTGGTCATTGAAGATGTTTGTGTGGGCTGTAAGGTTTGCACGATCTCTTGCCCATTTGGGACAGTTAACTATGTCCAAGAAACCGGCAAAGTACAAAAATGTGATTTATGTGGAGGAGATCCTGCCTGCGCTGATGCATGCCCAACAGGTGCTATTACATATATTGATGCAGATTGGACTGGTTTAGACAAAATGCGTGCATGGGCAGATAAATTAGGTAATCAAACGAACGCTTAACGAATTCATCGAGGAAATATACTATGTCATGGGCCGGAAAACTACTACGCGTTAACCTTACTAAAGGTATTTGTCAATCTGAAGCGCTCAATATGCAGTGGGCAAAAGATTATTTAGGCTCCAGAGGTTTGGGGACTAAATATTTAGTGGAAGAAATGGATGCAAAAGTAGATCCACTTTCACCAGAAAATAAAATTATTTGGGCTACTGGGCCTTTAACCGGAACTATGGCATCCACTGGTGGTCGTTACACAGTAATTACTAAAGGACCGCTCACTGGCGCAATAGCTTGTTCAAATTCCGGAGGGTATTGGGGGGCGGAGTTGAAAATGGCTGGTTGGGATATGGTCATTTTTGAAGGTAAATCACCTAAGCCTGTCTATCTATTGATTCAAGATGATGAAGTTCAATTGTTAGATGCAACGGATTTATGGGGTAAGTCGGTTTGGGATACTGAGCCAGCGATTAAGGCGAAACACCAAGATCCACAAATTCGTGTCTCATGTATTGGCCGTGCTGGTGAGAATCAGGTTTTATTTGCCGCTGTTGTCAACGACTTACACCGTGCAGCCGGACGCTCAGGCGTTGGAGCCGTCATGGGTAGTAAGAACCTTAAAGCGATTGCGGTAAGGGGTACTAAAGGTGTTGGAAACTTTAAAGATCCTAAGGCTTTCATGGCGGCATCTAAAGCAGCTAAAGCGGTCCTTGCTGGAAACGCAGTCACGGGTCAAGGATTACCTACCTATGGTACTCAGGTGCTCATGAATGTAATTAATGAAGTGGGGGCACTCCCAACTCGTAATCATCGTGATGTTCAATTTGAAGGTGCAAAAGATATTTCGGCTGAAGCGATGGCAACCCCAAGAGCTAGTGATGGTAAGGCACAATTGGTGACTAATCAGGCCTGCTTTGGTTGTACGATTGCTTGCGGTAGAGTTTCTAAAATTGACCAGACGCATTTTTCTATTCAAAATAAACCTCAGTATTTTGGCGCCTCTGGGGGGCTTGAGTATGAAGCTGCTTGGGCCCTTGGAGCTGCGAATGGCGTCAATGATTTGGAAGCCTTGCAATATGCCAATATGATTTGTAATGAAGATGGTTTTGATCCGATCACCTTTGGTGCAACGATCGGTGCCGTAATGGAATTATATGAAATGGGTCTTCTCACCAAAGAACAACTCGGTATCGATGCGAAGTTTGGTTCAGCGCAGGCACTTTGTCATTTTGTGGACATTACGGCGAAAGGTGAAGGTTTTGGTAAAGAAATCGCTTTAGGATCGGCTAGATTGACGGCTAAATATGGACAGCCTGATTTGTCGATGAGTGTTAAAGGACAAGAGTTTCCAGCTTATGACGGGCGTGTGATTCAGGGTATTGGTTTAGCCTATGCAACCTCGAATCGTGGAGCTTGCCATCTTCGTGGATATACCATTGCCTCAGAGGTATTAGGCATTCCTGTCAAAACAGAACCAGCAGATACCGTTGGTAAACCTGGATTAGTGAAGGCTTTCCAAGACGCTACTGCAGCATTTGACTCTGCTGGGATATGTATCTTCACGAGTTTTGCTTGGACACTTGCTGATGTCGCACCGCAACTTCAGGCGGCATGTGGAGATGAATTTACTGTTGAGAATTTAACGACCATTGGCGAGCGTATTTGGAATATGGAGCGTGACTTTAATAATCGTGCTGGATTTACAAGTAAAGATGACAAGCTACCAAAACGACTCATGACAGAGGCAGCTAAAACTGGCCCAGGTAAAGGTTCTATTAGCGGTTTAGATAAGATGTTGCCTGAGTATTATGATTTGCGTGGTTGGGATCATGATGGGCAATTAAAGTCGGATACGCGAACTCGTTTGGGTTTGTAATTTGATGAAACACATCATTATCGGCAATGGTCCTGCTGGAATTGTTGCAGCAGAGACCATTCGAAAACGTTCTCCACATGATCAAATTCTCATCATTGGCGCTGAGCCAGAACCACCATATTCGCGGATGGCGATTCCATATTTATTAATTGGTAACATTCAAGAATCAGGTACCTACTTACGTAAAGATCCAGAGCATTTCAAAAAGCTCCAAATCGAATTACTCCAAGGGCGTGTGATTTCGGTGCATCCAGATCTGAAAAAAATCAAGGTAGATATCAATCAAAAACAAGAAGAGTTGGCTTATGATAAGTTGCTAATTGCTACAGGATCAACGCCGATTCGACCACCGATTGAAGGGATGGATTTACCCGGTGTATATTCTTGTTGGACTCTGCAAGATGCACGTCATATCCATGAAAAAACTACCAAAGGAACCAGGGTTTTACAAATGGGGGCTGGTTTTATTGGATGCATTATTTTAGAAGCATTAGCGAGTAAGGATATTGAGTTAACGGTTGTGGAGATGGAAAATCGCATGGTTCCCCGGATGATGACCCAAACGGGTGGTCAAATGATTAAGAAATGGGTTGAATCAAAGGGTGTCAGAGTTTTTACCCAAACTAAAGTCGAAAAAATTACTCAAGATGGCAAGGCCCTTAAAGTCAGTCTTTCGAATGGCAAGTCTCTAGAGGTTGATACGATTATTTCTGCGACAGGGATTAAAGCCAATATCGACTTTTTAAAAGGCTCAGGTATTCATTGTGAAAAAGGTATTTTTGTTGATGAGTATATGAAGACGTCTATACCTGATATTTATGCAGCCGGTGATGTTACTGAAAGTATTGATTTTTCAACAGGTCATCGGATGATCAACGCAATCCAACCGAACGCAGCAGATCAAGCAACGATTGCTGCTGTCAATATGAGTGGTGGAGTTGCAAATACGACTGGTAGTTTTCAGGTGAATGTTCTAGATACACTCGGCTTGATTTCATCTTCATTTGGCTTATGGGCTGGTATTGAAGGTGGTGAACATGCTGAGTTAGTTGATGAGGTAAATTACAAATATCTGCATTTAGAGTTTTCGGATGATATGTTGGTTGGCGCCACAAGTCTTGGCATGACAGATCACATCGGCGCGATGCGAGGCTTGATCCAAACCAAGGTGAAGCTAGGACATTGGAAGGACAAACTCTTAACTGACCCGACCATGATCATGCAAGCGTATTTAGAAAAAGGGCAAGAGCAAGCTTCATGGAAGTCGTAGAATAGGGATATGCAAGTTACCTTAAAACTTTTCGCCAGTTTAAATAAATACTTACCTGTTACCAAAATTAGTAATGTCGAAGCCCTGATTGAAGTCCCTGAGGGTACGAATATTGGAACGGTTATCGAAACTTATCAAATTCCTGAAAAATCTGCTCATTTAGTCTTGGTCAATGGTAAATACATTGAGCCAAGTGCTCGTATGGAATATGTTTTACAAGCGAATGATGCCTTAGCTATTTGTCCCCCAGTCGCTGGTGGTTAATCGTTCGTGTCATCGGAATATATTCAAATTATACGTAATATGGGATGTACTTCGCAGGAACTTCGAAGGTGGTTGCCCAGCGCATTAGGGGATTTATATCCACTGACCTCTATAGAAATTGATCAAGAAAAATTTCAGGAACAAGAAGAACCTCATTTGCGTTTAATTGCTAGTACTGGGAAACCACATCAAATCGCACTTTTAATAATTCCGACATTGGAAGTTCAATTTTTATTTCCTAGGCAACTCAATGATTTATCTACAATTGATCCTGTCATGGCAAAGTTTGATTTATACACAAGAAGAGGTGGCGGTTAGTTATTTTATCAAGATGTAATGCTGCCAAACAAACTTCCCTAAACGATTAAAAGTCGTAATGCTTTAGACTTATTTCCTACTTCCCCAATCGCTAATTTCCCTTCAAGCACCTATCTAAAGTTCTTTGCACCAAATTGTGGCGCTTTTATGATAAATGCACCATAAAACATCTTGTGGTGGCTTCCACCCCAAAAGAGTTTCCTAGAATGAACTATCAATTAAGAAAGTTTGTTTCCCTCGTGTTGCAGTTTTTTTTCGACAGAGTGAGTTACTAATGCCTATGATAAAAAGTCCATCAATGTTGCTTTGCAAGTTCAAGTCTAATTACTTAAAAGGAAATAATCATGAAACGTAGATCAATCTTAAAATTAACCGCGATAAGTGCTGCTTTAGCTACAATCGGTTTTTCTAACTTAACCGTAGCGCAATCTAAAGATCCTATTAAAGTCGGTATCTTGCATTCTTTATCCGGCACAATGGCGATTTCTGAAACATCTTTAAAGGATGTTGCCTTAATGCAAATCGAAGCGATTAATAAAGCTGGCGGTATTATGGGCCGTAAATTAGAGCCAGTGGTGGTTGACCCCGCATCGAATTGGCCATTATTTGCTGAGAAAGCACGTCAATTATTAACTAAAGACAAAGTAGATGTTGTATTTGGTTGCTGGACATCGGTATCTCGTAAGTCAGTTCTTCCTGTGTTTGAAGAACTCAATGGCTTACTCTTCTACCCAGTGCAGTATGAAGGTGAAGAGATGTCAAAAAATGTTTTCTATACTGGTGCAGCACCGAATCAACAGGCGATTCCAGCGGTTGAGTATTTAATGAGTAAAGAGGGCGGTAGTGCAAAGCGTTTCGTCTTATTGGGTACTGACTATGTTTATCCAAGAACAACGAATAAGATTCTCAGAGCGTTCTTGAAATCTAAAGGCATTGCTGAGAAAGATATTGATGAGAAATACACACCATTTGGTCATTCAGATTATCAAACCATTGTTGCTGATATTAAGAAGTTTTCACAAGGTGGTAAGACAGCGGTGATTTCTACAATTAACGGCGACTCGAACGTTCCGTTCTACAAAGAGTTGGGTAACGCGGGCTTAAAAGCAAAAGACGTTCCAGTTGTTGCCTTCTCCGTTGGTGAAGAAGAACTTCGTGGTGTTGATACGAAGCCTCTGGTTGGTCACCTTGCTGCATGGAATTATTTCATGTCCGTTAAAAATCCTGCAAACGATGCATTTAAGTCTGAGTGGGCTGCTTACGCTAAAGCAAAAGGATTATCTTCAGCTAGTAAGCCTTTAACCAATGATCCAATGGAAGCTACTGTTGTTGGTATGAAGATGTGGAAGGCTGCAGTTGAAAAAGCTGGAACAACTGAAGTCAACGCAGTTAGAAAAGCGATGTATGGTCAAAAAGTGGCGGCACCAAGTGGCTTTACTTTAGAGATGGGTAATAACCATCACTTGTATAAGCCGGTCATGATTGGTGAAGTAAAAGCCGATGGTCAGTTCAATGTTGTTTGGAAAACTCCAACAACTATTCGTGCGAAACCTTGGTCACCATTTATTGCCGGTAATGAAGGCAAGCCAGATGAAGTTAAGTAAGTTCTTAACTTCCTAAGCATTTTGCTAAATATAATCGTTGAGTTTTTTAGGTCAATTAAATATACGTGAAAACTCTACTAATTAAATTTTTATTTGGTTCTTTGCTTAGTTCGGTTCTTAGTACTTCTGTTTTAGCTGCGACCCTTTCTCAAACAGATCTTAAAGATCTGTTTGGGGAAGATTTTTCTTTAAAACAAACAACAATTGCCAAAATTGTTGAAGCTCCTCCTGAAATTGCATCAAACATCTTTTTTGCTTTGCAAGATGAAAACGTTTTTTTTACTTCAAATCGCATAGTTGTTCTGAAAACCAATAATATTTATGTGGATGCGATCACGAGTGAACCTGTAAAGGTTGATGAAGCTACCCTTGAGTCTCCAACCCTCAATAACATTATTCGCTCTGATATTGAATCTGCTGTCAGTCAATATAAGTTACTATCCAAAGACATCAACATTCGTGCACAAGCCATTAGTACCTTGTCGGATGACCTTAGTCAGATTAAGCCAGAGTTAGTCAAAAAAGCCTTTGAAATAGAGACTAATGCTCATCTAAAAAAACAGTTAGAGTCTTTAGATGCCATGCTCAGTTATCCATCCGCTGATCGACCGACAAAAATTAAAATGCTCCAGTTACTGAGTGGCTCTAGCTTGTTAGGAGCGCAAAATTTTCTGACAAATTTACTCAAGAAAGATGATGCGGGTAACTTTATTGAAAAAGATTTAACTTTACAACCTGCTATTGAAAAAGCTTTAGATGAATTTAAATCAAGACGCTTAAGAGCGGAAGTTGTATCTAACCTCTTTACTGGTTTAAGCTTGGGCAGTATTTTATTATTGGCAGCCCTTGGACTGGCAATTACCTATGGGCTAATTGGTGTTATTAACATGGCACATGGTGAGTTTTTGATGGTGGGTGCCTATACAACTTTTGTTGTACAGACGATTTTTAGATCCTATTTTTTGCAATATCAGGACTACTATTTGATTTTTGCAATTCCGGCATCATTTACGTCCGCTGCCGTATTTGGACTCATATTAGAGTTTTTGGTATTAAGACATTTATATGGTCGTCCTTTAGAAACATTACTTGCAACATTTGGTGTTAGCTTACTTATGATGCAGGCTGTTAGGGTGGTATTTGGCGCACAAAATGTAGAGGTAGGAAACCCAACGTGGATGAGTGGTTCTTTTGCTCCTTTGCAGGATTTTTTTCCTGGACTGTTAATACCCTACAACCGCTTAATTATTTTCTTTTTTGCTGTTGCAATTGTCTTTATGACTTGGCTCGTCCTCAATAAAACGAGAATGGGACTTTTTGTACGCGCAGTAACTCAAAATCGAACCATGGCAAGCTGTGTTGGTGTAAAAACTAGAAAAATTGATAGTTACGCTTTTGCATTTGGTGCGGGCATTGCAGGCTTAGGTGGTTGTGCTTTATCGCAGATTGGTAATGTAGGGCCTGATCTAGGTCAGTCATACATTATTGACTCATTTATGGCTGTTGTTCTTGGTGGTGTTGGACAACTTGCAGGAACTATTATTGGATCATTTGGCTTGGGAATTTTGAGCAAATTTAGTGAGCCTTTTATTGGAGCAGTCTTGACGAAAATAGGCCTGCTTGTCGTGATTATTCTGTTTATTCAAAAACGACCCCAGGGTATTTTTGCCCTGAAGGGTAGAAGCGCTGAATCCTAATATGACATCATTCTATTTAGACTTACCGGCAAAACAATCGATACTCACCAAAGCTTGGTGGAAGAGTTTGCTGGTGCTTTCAATTGCCGTTTATCTGCTCATACCCATCTGTGCCCTATGGATTCCTGAGGGAAGTATCTTCCATCTATCTTCTTACTCATTAACGCTCTTCGGTAAGATCATGTGTTATGCCATTGCAGCTTTGGCACTTGATCTAGTTTGGGGATATTGTGGGATTCTTAGTCTTGGGCATAGTTTGTTTTTTGCCATCGGCGGCTACATCATGGGAATGTATTTAATGCGCTCGATTGGTACTGATGGTGTCTATCATTCTGAGTTACCTGATTTTATGGTTTTTCTAGATTGGAAAAAATTACCATGGTTTTGGGAAGGGTCTGATCATTTTGCATGGGTCTTATTATTGATTTTATTCAT
>CAIPQU010000011.1 GCA_903867305.1 uncultured beta proteobacterium | reverse complement strand
TGCTTTAGCCGTTCGTGACAGTGGACCTGCAGCCATGTTGAGAAGTGTAAGAACGAATATTGTTCAATCGATTCGTGCCTTTCGAACGGAAGAACTGATGGAAGCTGCAAGTGAGTTAGGTCAGCATTTTGTTTATGCGAATTCATCACAAGCGTATACGAAGAGTGAAGTATTAGATTCGATTGCCAAGGCATATCATTTCACGAAGCAACAAGCAAAAAATTACGATCCGCTATTAGACGCTTTGACAACCTTAATTGATAAATCTGGTCCTCAACCTGGATTTGTTGTTGTCTTAGAAGGCTTGCCGAGTACGCTTAAGTTTGACAAAGATGCGCGTGAAACTTTGCTTGATGTATTTAGAGATGCGGTTGAATACTGGGCTGAAAGACGCGTACCTTACCGCGTGTTTTACTCTTTCGCAAACTAATTAAGTTACACCCTCAAAACTGCCCCCAAAGGGCGTGAACGGCTGACATCGCAACGGTGCCAGCCGTTTCTGTTCTTAGGATACGCTGACCTAATGACGCTCCAATAAAGCCTTTTTCAGCGATTAAAGCATCTTCCTCAGGACTAAAACCACCTTCTGGTCCAATCATGATCATGAGACCTTGGCCAGGGGCTCTTTTTAAAATACTGACTAGCTTTACATCTGCTGTGGGAGAAAGATAAATTTTTAGTAAATCATTAGAAGAGTTATCCCATTGCGCTAAGAAATGTTTCAGCGTTTGCGATGATTCAATTTGGGGAATAACAGAACGATCGCACTGTTCACAGCTAGAGACGATAATTTGCTCCCAATGAGCAAGTTTTTTTTCTGCTTTTTTATCGTCTAAACGAACGATACTTCGCTCCATTTGTACAGGAATGATTTTTTTTACGCCCAACTCAACCGATTTTTCGATAATCCAATCCATTTTTTCATTCGCGGCTAGGCCTTGGATCAGAATCAGATCATAAGGCGCCTCCCGACTCATATCTGATCTAATGTTCGTGAGCGAAAGGAGAATGCTTTTATCAGATGATTCTGGAATGATTTGAGCATTGGCAACTAAGCCTTGACCATTAAAAACTTGAAATATTTGATCAGCACGAATTCTTCGAACACGGAGGTGGTGTTTTAAAGACTCTGGGGCGGTAACGGGGTTTTCGTTCCAATTAACAGGGAGATAAAAGTGTGACATACCCCGAATGTTAAAATAAATATTCCATTTCGTCCTGTATTTCTTTTGAAGACCTTTTATGCCCGCCCAATTTACACCTGATAATCAAATTTTAATGGCAAGTGCCATCCGTGTTTTATCCATGGATGCTGTTCAAAAGGCCAATTCTGGTCATCCAGGGATGCCCATGGGTATGGCTGATATTGCTGTTGCTTTATGGGCCAACCATTTAAAACATCATCCAAAAAATCCTTTATGGCCAGATCGTGATCGATTTGTGTTGTCGAATGGTCATGGATCGATGTTGCTATATTCCTTATTGCATTTGACTGGATATGACTTACCCATGTCAGAAATTGAGAATTTCCGACAATTGCATAGTAAGACCGCGGGCCACCCCGAATACCATGTCACTCCTGGGGTAGAAACAACTACTGGCCCTCTAGGCCAAGGCATCACCAATGCAGTTGGTATGGCTTTAGCGGAACGACTGTTAGCACAAGAGTTTAATCGCCCAGGTCATGAGATTGTGAACCATCACACCTATGTGTTTTTGGGGGATGGTTGTTTGATGGAAGGTATTAGCCATGAGTCCTGTTCATTCGCTGGAACTTTGGGGTTGAATAAATTAATTGCTTTATGGGACGATAACGGAATTTCGATTGATGGACGGGTGGTATCTTGGTTTAACGAAGACACACCAAAACGATTTGAAGCTTATGGTTGGAATGTGATTCGAGATGTCAATGGACATGATGCGGCCGAGGTTTCTAACGCTATCTCTTATGCAAAGTCCATGAATAATGGTAAGCCGACCTTTATTGCCTGTAAGACTAAAATTGGTCAAGGCGCACCTAATATGGCTGATACCGATAAGGTACATGGCGCACCACTAGGGGCAAATGAGATTGCAGCAACAAGAGCGGCGCTTGGATGGAATCATGCACCATTTGTTGTCCCTCAGGAAGTCTATGCGCTTTGGGATGCTACAGGAGCTGGCCATGCTGTTGAGAAGGAGTGGACAAATCAATTCAATGCCTATCAAACAAAATACCCTGATCTTGCAAAAGAATATTTACGCAGGATTGCTGGAGATTTACCTCTCAATTATGAGCAATTGGTAGAAGAACTGGTTCAGTCAACAAAAGATAAGGCAGAAACTATTGCTACGCGTAAGGCAAGTCAAAATGCGATTGAAGGATTAGCCAAAGGATTACCAGAGTTGATGGGCGGCTCTGCCGACTTAACAGGATCTAATTTGACGAATTGGAGTACGTCGATTCCCTTACGTAAAAACCAATGGGGTAATCATATTAATTATGGTGTGCGCGAGTTTGGTATGAGTGCCATCATGAATGGCATTGCTTTGCATGGGGGTTATATTCCGTTTGGTGGAACATTCTTAACGTTTTCAGACTACAGTCGCAATGCTCTAAGAATGGCTGCACTGATGAAGATTCGGAGTATTTTTGTGTTCACACATGACTCTATTGGACTTGGTGAAGATGGACCAACACACCAAGCGGTTGAACATGTAGCGAGTCTGCGTTTAATTCCAAATATGGATGTTTGGCGTCCTGCTGATACAACGGAGACCGCAGTTGCGTGGGCACACGCAGTTCAAAGACGCCATGGCCCAAGCTGCCTAATTTTTAGTCGTCAAAATTGTCAGTACCTACAAAAAGATAAGTTACAAACTGCTAATATCAAAAAAGGTGCATATGTCATCCATGATGCGCCCAAGCCAAAGGTCGTATTGATCGCCACTGGTTCAGAAGTGGGACTCGCGATGGAAGTGGCTAACAATTTGGCGAAAAACGGTATTGCTGCTCGAGTGGTTTCTATGCCTTCTACAACCACATTTGATCAACAGGATGTGAGTTATAAAAATTCTGTTTTACCAGCAGGTATCCCACGTATTGCGATTGAGGCGGGAGTTACCGATTTTTGGTGGAAATATGGATGTGCTGCTGTACATGGCATTGATACTTTTGGAGAGTCCGCGCCAGCAGGAGTGCTTTACCAACATTTTGGATTAAGTGCAGAAAATATTGAAAAAACAGTGCAAGGCGTCCTTGCGAAATAAAATGATTTAAAGAAACTTCAGAGAAGAAAAAGGAAGAGAAGATGGCGATTCGAGTAGCAATTAATGGATATGGTCGTATTGGGCGCATGGTATTGCGTGCGATCTATGAAGAACAACGCCATGATATTCAGGTGGTTGCCATTAATGGTTTAGGCGGAATAGAAATTAATGCCCACTTAACGCAATACGATTCTGCTCATGGCAAGTTTAATGCGCAGGTAAGTGTCGATGGCGACTTCTTAGTCATCAATGGTGATCGGATTAAGATGTATTCCACGCGCAATCCGTTAGAGACTCCTTGGGGAGAGCATCAAGTTGACGTTGTATTAGAGTGTTCTGGAGCATTTACCTCGAAAGAAAAAGCCCTTGTGCATATCGCACAGGGAGCTAAGAAAGTATTGATTTCTGCGCCAGGCGCAGAAGATGTCGATGCAACCATTGTTTATGGAGTCAATCATCAAGTGCTCAAAGCCACTGATCTAGTGGTATCGAATGCAAGTTGCACGACGAACTGTTTAGCACCACTCGTCAAGCCACTTTTGGAACAGATTGGCATTGAAGCGGGATTGATGACCACGATTCATTCCTATACGAATGATCAGGTACTGACGGATGTTTATCACAAAGATATGCGTCGGGCACGCTCAGCGACGATGAGTTTGATCCCTACTAAAACTGGTGCTGCTAAAGCAGTTGGGCTTGTTTTACCCCAGTTATTAGGAAAATTTGATGGCTTTGCGATGCGAGTACCAACGATTAATGTCTCTGTGGTTGATTTAACTTTTACGGCGTCTCGTGCAACCTCAGTCGCCGAGGTTAATCAAATACTCAAGACTGCCAGTGAAGGCGAGTTAAAAGGGATTTTAGCGTTTAATACCTTACCCTTAGTATCCATTGACTTTAACCATAACCCAACGCCAAGTATTTTTGATAGTACGCAAACGCGAGTATCAAAAGATGGAAAGTTAGTGAAGGTATTGTCATGGTATGACAATGAGTGGGGCTATAGTGTCCAAATGCTCAATGCCACTGCGGCTCTGATGAGCGCAAAATAAATCACATGAATGTCGATGACTTTTTAGAAGAGCTCGAAGGAGTCATTGGCAGCCAGTATGTGCTTCGTGATGCGAAAGATACTGCCCCTTATCTCACCGATTGGCGTGGAATTTATCAAGGTGTTGCCATAGCGGTTGTATTGCCTAAACATACAGCTCAAGTTGCCTCCATCGTCCAGATTTGTCGTAAATATAAAATTGCCATCATTCCACAAGGCGGTAATACGAGCCTCACCGGAAGTGCAACTCCTGAAACCACTGGCGCACAAATTGTGTTGAGTCTTAAGCGCATGAATGCTATCAGAAATATTGATCTCCAAAATCAGACAATGACGCTAGAGGCGGGTTGTATTTTGCAAGTTGCGCAGGAAGAGGCTTCGAAGCATCAGGTGTTTTTTCCTTTGAGTTTGGCCGCTCAGGGTAGTTGCACGATTGGAGGGAATTTAGCCACCAATGCTGGTGGTACGAATGTACTTCGCTTCGGAAATGCTAGAGACTTATGCTTAGGCCTTGAGGTGGTGACCCCTCAAGGAGAGATTTTGCATGGACTCAGAGGCTTACGTAAAGATAATACAGGCTACGATTTACGCAACCTCTTTATCGGATCAGAAGGTACCTTGGGCATCATTACGGCTGCTGTCATGAAATTATTTGCGGCACCTACCAAAAAGTCCTCTGCCTTGGTTGCCGTATCAGACTTTTCAGACATGCTGCGCTTACTGCAGTTTTTACAAAAGCGCGCCAATGCCGAGTTAACTGCATTTGAAATGATGACCAGGGAATCTATTGAGCTTACTCTTCAGCATTTTCCGCAATTTGATATACCGCTAGTACATCAAGCATCGTTTACGATCCTTATCGAGCTCTTTGAGTATCAGGAAGATTCATCAGAAACTGCCACATCCATGCTCGAGAGCTTGTTAGAGGAGGCCATGCAGCAAGAGCTACTAGAAGATGCCGTTATTGCTAATAGCCTTGCACAAGTCAAAGACTTTTGGCAAATTCGAGAACATATCACCTTGGCGCAAGCTAAAGAGCCTGAAAATCTGAAATTTGATATTTCATTTGCCTTGTCAAAACTTGAAAGGTTTATGACCGAAACCGGTCAAATGTTGGAAGATGCTTGCCCAGGAATACGGATTATTAATTTTGGGCATTTAGGTGATGGCAACTTACATTACAACCTTTGCGCACCCAAAGATGCTAGTAAAGGCTATATCGCCTCTCAAGGCGAGCGTATACAAGAAATTGTGTATGCACAAATTGATAAATATGAAGGCTCAATTTCCGCTGAACATGGCATTGGACAATTAAAAAGAGAGCATTTAAAAGCACATCGTGGTGATGTCGCCTATGAAATGATGCTAGCTATCAAGCAGGCCTTAGACCCTGAAAATCTCTTCAATCCAAATAAAGTCTTAATACCTAAACAACTTTAAAAAAGGCCCCTCAACTCAAGTGTTTGTTTTGACAGCGAAGTCAGAACACTCCGAGACCTTAATTTTTATATTTACAATTCTTTTTAGCGCAAGTACCGTACATGGCAAGAGCATGTTCTTGGAGTTTGTAGCCTAGTTTGGTCGCGATTTCACGTTGGCGATTTTCGATCGCCGCATCCACAAACTCTTCCACATGACCACAATCGAGACAGACCAAATGATCGTGGTGTACGCCTTCATTGAGCTCAAAAATGGCTTTTCCTTCGGCTTTTCCGGATTCAAAGTGATTACGCAGCAAAATACCCGCTTGTTCAAATTGGGTTAATACACGGTAAACTGTAGCAAGACCAATATCTAAGCCCTCTTTCGAGAGGGTCATATAAACATCATCGGCACTAAAGTGAGCACCGGGGTTTTGATGAAAAAACTCTAAAATCTTGATTCTGGGGCCGGTGACCTTCAGGCCAATATTTCGAAGATCGCTAGAAGAGGATTTACTCATAAAGATGACAGAGGGCTTGTAAATAATTAATTAATCGGAGTATTCACAAATAAATAGGGTGAAGTTCAGTAAAGCGTTAAAATCTACCTACATCATAATACGATTTCATATGCACAACCGTTCAAATTTATTCAATTCTATTTCCAAGCGCTTGGCCCTTGGTATATATGCACTTTCGATGACATTGATTGTTGGATGCACTAGCTTAGACAATCAGCCCATCACAGATAAAATAGACCGGCCGATTATCTCGAGATTGTTTAATCCTTACCGTGCTGACGTCGTACAGGGTAATTTTGTTTCTAAAGAGCAGTTGGAGTCAATTCGAACTGGCATGAATAAAGATCAAGTGAAACAGATTTTAGGATCACCCTTGGTGGTAGATATGTTTCACCCAAACCGTTGGGACTATGTTTTTTCTTATCGGGTTGGTCAAACTCAAGAGGTTGATTTAAGAAAAGTGACCTTAACTTTTGACGGATTAGTACTTGCGAAGATTGTGGCGGATGAAGTGCCTACAGAGCAACGCTTTATTGACGAAATTGATGAATTCAGGTTGAAGGGTCGAAAAGTTGATAACAAAGTGAACCTCAGGGCACAAGATCCCAATGCCCCAATTAATCCTGTGCCAACATTTCCGAATCCTACCAGTGGTGCAGGGATTCCGCCAGGTGGAACCAGATTAGATAATGAATAAGGGAGATCATTGGTGATTCAACCTCTAAATATTGCCATTGCCGGTGCATCTGGTCGCATGGGGAAGATGCTGATCGAAACAGTTCTTGCCGAAGAAGACACTGAGTTAGTAGGGGCATTGGATATTACTGGAAGTCCATTCATTGGCGTTGATCCTGGTATTTCGTGGGGTGTGGAAACTGGCATACAAATTTCTGATCAATTATCAGTTGGCTTAGCTACCGCAAAATACCTGATTGATTTTACAAGACCGGAAGGAACTCTGGCGCATGCAAAGTATTGTGCTGAGCATGGAGTTCATATGATCATCGGTACAACCGGCTTTAGCGAAGCACAACAACAAGAGTTAAAAGAATTTAGTAAAAAGATTGCCATCGTTTTTGCCCCCAACATGAGTGTCGGAGTCAATGCAACGCTTAAATTAATTGAGCTTGCTGCCAAGATTTTGAAGGAAGGGTATGACGTAGAGATTATTGAAGCACACCATCATCACAAAGTCGACGCACCATCAGGAACTGCTTTGAAGATGGGGGAAGTGGTTGCTCAAGCGCAAAACAAAAACTTAAAGGACTGGGCTGTCATGTCTCGTGAAGGCCATACGGGACCTCGTAAAGAGGGAACGATTGGGTTTGCGACGATTCGTGGTGGAGATATTGTTGGCGATCATACCGTTTTGTTTGCTGGCGATGGAGAACGAATTGAAATCACGCACAAGTCTGCGAGTCGCATGTCTTACGCTCAAGGAGCAATGAGAGCCGCGAGATTTTTAAGTGACAAAGTCAATGGTTTTTATGACATGCATGATGTCCTTGGCCTCAAAAATCTTTAATTACCTCTTTTTACATTCATCGAAATAATGGAAGTCTGATGCAAGCATATGATCATCGCTTGATTGAATCTCAAGTTCAAGAACACTGGGACAAGCTAGACGTTTATCGCATTGTCGAAAACGCAAAAAATTCAGAAGGACAAGTAAAACCCAAGTTTTATGCGTGCTCCATGTTGCCCTATCCATCGGGTAAATTGCATATGGGTCATGTTCGTAATTACACCATTAATGACGTCATGGCGAGACAACTTAGGATGCAGGGTTATAACGTCCTGATGCCCATGGGCTGGGATGCCTTTGGCATGCCAGCAGAAAATGCAGCGATTAATAATCAAGTTCCTCCAGCACAGTGGACCTATTCCAACATAGCCTACATGAAACAGCAAATGAAGGCCATGGGCTTAAGTATTGACTGGTCTAGAGAAATCGCCACCTGTTCACCGGACTATTACCGTTGGAATCAATGGCTGTTTTTAAAGATGCGAGAAAAAGGTATTGCTTATCGTAAAACTCAAGTTGTTAACTGGGATCCAGTCGATCAAACGGTTCTTGCGAATGAACAAGTCATTGATGGACGTGGATGGCGTTCAGGCGCACTTGTAGAGAAGCGTGAAATCCCTGGCTATTACCTCAACATTACCGCATATGCCGAAGAGCTATTAAATGATTTGGAGCCTTTAGGATGGCCTGAGCGTGTCAAAATCATGCAACAAAACTGGATTGGTAAAAGTTTTGGTGTTCGATTTGCGTTTACACATGAGATTAAAGATACGGCAGGATCGTTGATACAGGATGGGCGCTTATTTGTCTTTACGACACGTGCTGACACGATTATGGGCGTCACTTTTGCCGCGGTTGCTCCAGAGCATCCCCTTGCTTCTCATGCTGCTTTAAGTAACCCAGCGCTGGCCAGCTTTATTGACAAGTGTAAAAAGGGTAGCGTGATTGAAGCAGACCTTGCCACACAAGAAAAAGAAGGTATGCCCCTTGGTCTGACGGTAACTCACCCATTAACAGGAAAACAGATTCCACTTTGGGTTGGTAATTATGTCCTCATGACCTATGGCGATGGTGCGGTCATGGGTGTTCCTGCGCATGATGAGCGTGATTTTGCATTTGCCCTCAAATATCAGTTACCAATTGCTCAGGTCATTGAGAGAAAAGACCTATCCAAAGGCCATCCATTCGATGTCACACAGTGGCAAGATTGGTATGCGGATAAAGAAAATACCTTAGTCATCAATAGTGGTCAATATGATGGCCTTACAGTACAAGATGCCGTGAATGCTGTGGCAACGGATCTACAGAACATTGGTGTAGGTGAAAAAAAGACCACCTATCGCTTAAGGGACTGGGGTATTTCGAGGCAGCGTTATTGGGGTACACCGATCCCTATTATTCATTGTGATGATTGTGGTGAAGTGCCTGTTCCTGAAAAAGACTTACCCGTTGTTTTGCCCGAAGATTGTGTGCCGGATGGATCAGGCAATCCTCTCAATAAACGTCCTGACTTTTTGAACTGCGCATGCCCATCATGCGCAAAACCAGCAAGACGTGAGACTGACACGATGGACACTTTTGTGGATTCATCATGGTATTTCATGCGCTATACCTGTCCAGATGCAACGCAAATGGTCGATCATCGAAATGATGAGTGGATGCCAATGGATCAATACATTGGTGGGATTGAACATGCTATTTTGCATTTGCTCTACGCGCGTTTTTGGACGAAA
Organism: uncultured beta proteobacterium; assembly: GCA_903867305.1. GTDB lineage: Bacteria > Pseudomonadota > Gammaproteobacteria > Burkholderiales > Burkholderiaceae > Polynucleobacter. Next base: position 5,475 of record CAIPQU010000011.1, on the reverse strand, counting down.
GTGATGCGTGATTTAGGACTCGTCAAATTTAGTGAGCCCTTTAAGAACTTGTTAACGCAAGGGATGGTCCTGAATGAAACCTACTTTAAAGACATCGACGGTGGTCGACGTGAATGGATTAATCCCGCCGATGTCGATGTTACTTTTGACGATAAAGGAAGACCCGTTGGGGCGAAGCTCAAGAGTGATGGCTCATTGGTTCAAATTGGTGGTGTTGAGAAAATGGCCAAAAGTAAAAACAATGGCATTGACCCACAAACATTAATCGACTTATATGGCGCTGATACTTCAAGGCTTTTCACCATGTTTGCTGCACCTCCAGAGCAGCAGTTAGAGTGGTCTGAGTCTGGCGTTGAAGGGGCCGCAAGATTTTTACGGCGACTCTGGAATTTTGCTCAAGGTCAACCGCAAGAAACTGCGCCTGCTTTTGAAGCATCTAAAAATGATCAAGATTGTCGCCGTGAGATACACACGATTCTCAAGCAAGCTAATTTTGATTATTCTAGGATGCAATACAACACCGTGGTCTCTGCGGCGATGAAGATGCTCAATACCTTGGAACAAGCCAAAACTGCGCAAGCTGGGGTTATTCGTGAAAGCCTCGGAATACTCTTGCGTGTTTTATATCCGATGGTTCCTCATATGACACACCACTTGTGGACGCAGTTATCTTTTGAAAACCAATATGGAGCATTGTTAGATGCTCAATGGCCAACTGTTGATGAATCGGCCTTGGTTCAAGATGAGATCAAGCTGATGCTGCAAGTTAATGGTAAGCTAAAAGGAGATTTTCTGGTGCCAGCTAAAGCTAGTAAAGAAGAGATAGAAGCTATCGCTCTTCAAAGCGAGGTTGCACAAAAGAGTTTAGCAGGAGCGCAGCCGAAAAAGGTGATTGTTGTTCCTGGTCGTCTCGTCAATATGGTAATTTAAAGGCATGGCTAAGCTGTTCAATCGCAGAAGTTTAATCATCAGTTCCTTATTACTGATGACCGGTTGCGGTTTTAAGTTGCGTGGCCCAGTTATTTTGCCGTATAAAACGATCTATATATCTGGCCCAATGACACCTGATTTGAGACTGAACCTCACTCGAGTCTTAAAGTCAGGATTACAGAATACAGCGCAAGTAAGTTCCCCAGAAAAAGCAGAATTAATTCTCAATATCACTGAGACCCCAGGTAAACAAATATTGACCTACGACTCGAATGGCAATATTACGGGATATCGGCTGATTGAAAAAGTTGGTTTTGCTGTCAACGATCAAGAAGGAATTGAGTTAATTCCATTTTCAGAAATATTTTTGTTTCGTGATATGGATTTCTCGATTACTACTCCTGCCGCTGGAGAAAACTTAGAGATCTTATTAGTGAATGATATGCGGCAAGACGTTAGTTCTCAGATTTTGCGTCGTTTAGGCGCATTGAGTCAAAAAAAGCCAACTCCCTAGAAATTTGATCGAATGATCAAAATCGACGCTTTCCACTCTCATATTAATCAAGTCCAACGGGGTCAGCGAGCTCTTTCCCAACTGTATATTTTGTCAACAGATGAGCCATTGTTGCTGATGGAGGCGAAAGATCAACTCAGAAAAATCGTCAAAGATAAAGGCTTTACTGAAAGAGAGACCCTCATACAAGATGCACAGTTTGATTGGGGGAATTTATTGAGCAGCAATCAAAACATGTCTCTTTTTGGCGATAAAAAACATATTGAACTCACTATGCCTACAGGCAAGCCTGGTCGAGAAGGGGCCGAGGCCCTTAAACAATATGCAAAACAAATTGCTCAAAATATAGGCTCAGAACCCGAAAGTATTACGAGTATTTATTTGCCAAAGTTAGATGGTCAAACTCAAAAGTCGGCTTGGTTTACTGCCCTTGATGAGGTTGGTCTTGCGGTTCGTATTGATGAGCTTGATCGCTCTGCTTTACCAGCATGGATTAATGATCGATTAAAAAAGCAACAGCAACAATTACAGCCTGGAGATGCAGGGTTAAGATCGATTCAGTTTTTAGTCGATCAATTTGAAGGCAACCTTATTGCTGCTCACCAAGAAATACAAAAGTTAGGACTTCTTTATCCTGAGGGTGAAATTACCGAAGAGCAGATACGGGACGCAGTCATGCACGTTGCACGCTATGACGTTTTTCAATTAAGTGAAGCTTTTTTGACTGGCGATATGTCAAGAATCAATAGGATGCTAGATGGCCTTAAGGGTGAAGGTGAGGCCTTAGTGTTAGTTGTTTGGTCTTTATCCGAAGAAATCCGCTTAATCAGAAACATAAAAGAAGAGCTCATCAATGGGGGGTATCTCCCATCGATATTAAAATCCCGAAGAATTTGGGGTAAGCGCGAACAATTACTTCCAAGTGTTATTCAGCGGATGGGTTTGCCAGTTATTGATCGCGCGCTAGAAATGATTGCCAAGGTCGATAAACAATCGAAAGGGATCTTGGCAAAAGATATGCCTATTGACCCGTGGGATGGGTTAAGAAGAATTGGTGGCCTATTTAGTTTGATATAAATGCAGGTCTTTTTAGTTCGAGGAAAATCCTATCGTCGCAAATCCATAGGCCTTTAAGAAATGACATCTGTGAGGAAAATTTTCAAAAAATAGTTATTTCCTCGTAAATAGTGGAAAATTGACGATATTACAAATAAAGGCTTTAATTTCCTATGTCTCAACCTGACGTGATTGCAGAAAACGCTTCGCAAAGTATTCAAGAAATAGTTCAAGCTATTGGAAAACGCGCGCGTTCCTCTTCGAGGGCCATGGCCAAGGCCAGTACTGAGCAAAAAAACCAAGCATTATTGTTCATGGCTCAGATGATTCGTGGTCAAACGCAGACCTTGAAACAAGCAAATGCCAAAGATTTGCAACGAGCTCGTGATGCAGGTCATGACGATGCTTTTATTGATCGCCTAGCATTGACAGACAAAGTTATTGAAACGATGGCTCAAGGGATCCAGCAAATTGTGACGCTTCAAGATCCTATTGGACAACTAACACCCGTTGTGAAAAGACCCACGGGAATCGAAGTGAGTCAAATGAGAGTTCCTCTGGGAGTGATTGGAATTATTTATGAATCTCGTCCCAATGTCACCATTGACGCCGCCGCTTTATGTATTAAATCGGGAAATGCCACCATTTTAAGAGGTGGCTCTGAGGCCATCGATTCGAATACGGCGCTTGCAAAGATCATACAAGCGAGTCTTCAAAAAGCAGGTCTTCCAAAAGACGGTGTTCAAGTGATTGAAACAATTGACCGAGCTGCTGTGGGTGCCATGATCACGATGACAGAATACATTGATGTCATTGTTCCAAGGGGTGGGAAAAGTCTGATTGCAAGACTCATGGCAGAAAGTCGTGTTCCCATGATTAAACACTTAGACGGGATTTGTCATACCTATGTGGATGATGAAGCGGACATTACAAAATCCATTACGGTCTGTGATAACGCTAAAACACAGCGTTACTCACCTTGTAATGCGATGGAAACACTCTTGGTGCATTCCAAAGTCGCAACCCAGCTCTTGTTACCATTGTGTAAGATTTATCAAGACAAGGGTGTTGAACTACGCGTTTGTCGTAAAACAAAAGCGATTCTTGCCCAAAGTGGTTTTGCAGGAATGAGTCTTCTCAAAGATGCCACAGAAGAAGATTGGACGACAGAATATTTAGCCCCCATTTTATCGATTAAAACGGTTGATTCGATTGATGAAGCCATTGATCATATTAATCAATATGGCAGTCATCATACGGATGCCATCATGACTGAAAACTTAGCAAAAGCAGCTCGATTTCAGAAAGAGGTCGATAGTGCTAGCGTTATTCATAACGCCAGTACAAGATTTGCTGATGGCTTTGAATATGGCCTTGGCGCAGAAATTGGCATTTCCAATGACAAACTGCATGCTAGAGGACCTGTAGGTCTTGAAGGCTTGACTTCGTTAAAATACATCGTCAAAGGTGACGGATCCATTCGTACGTAAGGCACTTAAAAAAATCCACACTAACAACAAATAAAAATAAGGTTTATATGGAAATGCTCAGTTATCAATATGTCAAAGTGATTCATATCATTTTGATTACCTCATGGTTTGCTGGCCTTTTTTATCTGCCAAGAATATTCGTTAATTTAGCGATGGATAAGAATCCAGCTGTGCAAGAAAGACTCATTGCCATGTGTCAAAAGTTATATCGCTTTATGAATATTTTGATGATAGGTGCACTCATTTTTGGTCTAATTCTTTGGCTGTATTTTGGGGTTGGTAAAAGTCCTGGTACTGCATGGATGCACGTCAAATTACTTCTCGTCGTTTTCTTGATTGGTTATCACCATATGTGTGGTGCCATGATCAAAAAGTTTATCAAAGGTACTAATACAAAAAGTCATGTATGGTTTCGATGGTTTAATGAAGTGCCAGTACTTTTGTTAACCCTCATTGTTCTTTTAGTAGTTTTAAAACCCTTTTGAAATTCTTTGTAGTTTGTCCAAGGGGCTTAGAAGCTCCCTTACATCAAGAACTCACACAGATCATCTCTGAGTGTCGGGATGAAGAGCGGCATACTCGACTTGGCGCATCAAAAGAGCAAAGTCAGTTACTCTGTAAAAGTTTTTCTAATGCATTTCTAGGAGATTTGCCACCAAAGCCCACAGGTGGAATTGAAATTGCTGGTGGCTTGGAATTAGCCATGGCAATTAATCTACATTCAAGGATTGCCAGTCGTGTTTTATTACAACTAACACACGGGGCATATAGAAAAGAAGAAGACATCTATGCCAGTGCAAAAAAAATCACTTGGGAAGACTGGTTTACCACCGAGCAGACCTTAAGAGTCGACGTTACTGCACAAAAGTCCAATCTCAATAGTATTAATTTCATTACATTGCGTATTAAAGATGCTATTTGTGATCGTTTTCGTGAAATCAAAGGTAAACGTCCTAGTATAGAAACTGCCACACCAGATGTGCGCGTCATGGCTTTTTTAGATCCAACGCATGCCACTATTTATATGGACACTTCTGGAGAGGCATTGTTTAAAAGAGGTTGGCGAGATGAAAAAGGCGCTGCCCCACTCAAAGAAAATCTCGCTGCGGGTATCTTGGCACTAACGGGATGGCAAGCGGATATGCCCTTATTTGACCCCATGTGCGGCAGTGGCACGTTCTTAATTGAGGCGGGTCAGATTGCCAAGGGAATCCCTTCTGGTGCCATACGTGCTGGCATCTTGTCCTTAGCCGAGGCCCCAAAAGATGTTGCGCAATATTCCAAACCTATCGCACTTGAAAAACCAAACACTCCCGCAGTTACAACTGCAATCACCCCTGCAGTCGCATCTGTAAATACTGCTTGGGTAGCACCAGTTGCCGTTGGAACTGGTCAAACCATTAGCTCACCGAAAAATAAACCTTTGTCGGTTCCACAAAAACTAGAAACAAAAAAATTCCGAGAATTATCTTATAAGCCCACAAG
>CAIPQU010000010.1 GCA_903867305.1 uncultured beta proteobacterium | reverse complement strand
CCCTATAGCCGACTTGAATATGAAGTGGCTCGATTAGCCCCACGTAAATCTGTCAGGTTAGTTGTCTATGACGAAAATGGCGCTGGTGTTTCAGTGAAGGCGGCCCAGACCCTGATTAAGTTGGGTTATCAAGATATTTATGTGCTCAGTGGCGGCACACAGAGCTGGCAGAATGCTGGATTTAATTTATTTGCTGGAGTAAATCTGCCATCTAAAACCTTTGGTGAGTTAGTTGAGCATCAGTGTCATACGCCCCGAGTGAGTGCTCATGATTTAATGAAAATGATAGTCGATCAAGAAGATTTCATTATTTTAGATGGTAGGCCTCAGAGTGAATTTAAAAAGATGAGTATTCCTGGTGCTCAGTGTTGTCCGAATGGGGAATTAGCCTACCGCATTAAAAGTCATGTTAGCAACCAAGATACCAAAATCATTGTTAATTGTGCTGGGAGAACACGTAGCATCATTGGTGCACAAACTCTGATTAATTTAGGTATTAAAAATCCAATTTTTGCGTTAGAGAATGGTACCCAAGGCTGGTATCTGAATGATTATGTTTTAGATCATGGAAAAGTTGCTCAATATGCACAGCCTAGTGTCGATGATGAAATCCTGCTTGCCTCTAAAGCTTTGGTGAGTAAGTTTAATATTCCTTTCATTTCAGATGAGCAATTTTTATCCTGGAAACATGACGAGACTCGATCTTTATACCTCTGTGATGTTAGGACTGCAGAGGAGTTTTCACTCAATGGGCTTCCTGGTGCACAAAACACACCTGGAGGGCAATTAATTCAGGCGACAGATCAATTTGTTGGGGTTCGTAATGCTCGAATTATCTTGTATGACTCTGATGGAGTGCGTGCTATAACAGTTGCTAGCTGGTTAAAGCAGATGGGGCATGATGTGGCAGTTTTACGAGAGGGCATAAAAAGTAAAGTCGGCTTACCAAGTATTCAAATTGATCATTTACTTGGCTTAGCGACCATTAAGACTGCAGACTTGTATCAAATTTATCAAAATGATTCTGTCACAATGTTAGATATTCGTAGCAGCATGCAATACCGTAAGTCCCATTTACCAAACTCTCTTTGGGCTATTCGTCCTCGACTACAAGAAATCATTCTTAGTGCGAAAGAAAAAATTCTTATCATCTCGGATGACCCTGCACTTACGTACGGAGCGCTTTTAGAGCTTGATGGATTTGATCTAAATATTCAGGTGTATGAATTAGAGGGTTCTGAGTTTCCAAAAGACCTTGAAACTATTTCTACGAAAACTATACCGTCAGATTTGGAATGTATAGACTTCTTATTTTTTGTTCATGATCGGCATGATGGTAACAAGGATGCGGCGCGCCGTTACCTTGAGTGGGAGACTGGACTGATTGAACAGTTAGACCAAGACGAAATTAACCTATATTCAATTCTGTAAGGCTTGAAATGAAAAAAAATGTATGGGTATTTGTATTCAGTTTAGTGATGGGTTTTGCTCAAGCTGTTAGCCTACCTGGGCCAGTTGTGAGTGCGCAATGGCTTGAAACAAATCAATCAGAAGTTCAAATTATTGAAGTTAGGACAGATATTGCCAGTTATCTAAAAAAGCCAGAGTTTGCAGTCGATAAAAAGACAGGAAAGAAATTTTTAGTTGAAGTTGGCGGACATATTGCTAATTCAAGTTTGCTGGATTTTAAAAAAGTTCGTGTTGAGCGTTTGGTAGATGGTCGAAACGTTAAATTCCTAATTCCTGAAAAGGCTGATTTTGAAAAGTTAATTCAATCGTTAGGAATTCATTCTGATAAACCTATTGTGCTTGTACCTATTGGACAAGATATATCAGATATTGACGAAGCGTTAAGAACCTATTGGCAGTTTAAGGTCTATGGTGAAAACCAAATTGCCGTGTTAGATGGCGGTATTTTTGGTTGGCTCAGCGAAGGTCGTGAATACACAACTGAAAATGTGCAAAGGAATCAAGGTAGTTGGATTGCGAAAGCCTATAACAAAGATATGATTGCTAGTTCTGATGAAGTTGCAGCGGCCTCTAAGGATGGTAAGCTACAGTTATTAGATGCGAGACAGCCAGCTCAATATTGGGGTTTGTCAAAGAGTCCAGCGGTGATGGCTTATGGTCATATTGCAGGGGCAAAAGAATTGGCGCCAGAGTTGTTAACGAAATCCAGTAATGGCGTATTATATTTTTGGAATCAGAATACTTATGAGGCGTTACTTACTGCAAACAGGATTAGCAATAAAGCCCCAACAATCAGTTATTGCAATACAGGTCATCTAGCAGCAGGGGGGTGGTTTGTTATGTCTGAATTAGTTGGCAATAAGTCGACAAAGTTATATGATGGGTCACTGCATCTTTGGACTATTGAAGGTCGTTCATTGGTGAGCGTGCCCTTAAATTAACTAATCAAAATAATGGTCCTTTTTAATTCTTGACGGGCTATCAACATTCTTCTATTACGGATTTAAAGTAATCATGCCTCTTGAAAATTAAATATAAATCAATGGCTTGTAAGGCTATTTAAGTAGTGTGCGATTGAATGTGCGATTGGTTTGTATCAAGCGAATACTAGCTTAAGAAGTTAACTGCCGCTGTTTGATCAATTCGGCAGCAGTAATGCGGACAATCTTGCCGTCAACTGTGGTCACAATTGCAGTATTAGTTTGGATTGCCAAGTCTATGGCTGCTTGTCCAGCACGTTGCATAGCATAATACGATCCAGCAATGTCAGGATCAGAAGAGTTACGAATGTCATTGATAGGTATAGTCATCATTAACCTTGATTAATTTGTACTGGGGCGTTTTATCCTCCCCATATCATGCATATTGAAAATCAATTTCACTGAATGAATTAAGCGCTTTAATCTAGTAAGCTTTACAAATTCAAGACAATGCAGAATATTTTTAAGTAAAAAGGGTATTTGGATAATACGGATTTAAATATTTAGTTCAAATGATTGACAGAGTTTTAAGTAAGTAATAACATTGTAATAACAGGAGGGTTTATGCAAATTAACATAAGAGAAATTGGCAATAGTAAGGGAGTGCTTATACCTAAACCTATGCTTGCTCAGGTTGGGTTAGATGATCAATCAGTTGCTGATGTGTCCATTGAAAATGGAGCAATTATCTTAAGAAAGCCCTCTAAATCTGTTCGGACTGGATGGAGCGAGGCTGCAAAAGCAGTGAGCTTGGTGGATGGGGATATGCTTGTGTTGGGAGAATTTGCTAACACTGAAGATAAGGATTTAGTTTGGTGAAAAGAGGAGATATTTGGTTAGTAAACCTTGATCCGACAATTGGCAGTGAAATCAAAAAAGCACGCCCATGTGTTATAGCTTCTCCTATAGACTTAAATGAGCACCTTAGAACAGTAATTGTTGCCCCTATGACATCTAAAGGGTTTTCAGCGCCGTTTCGGATACCCTTGACTCATGCTGGGAAAAAAGGTTTGATTCTTTTAGATCAGATACGAACAGTTGATAAAGTAAGATTAACCAAAAAGATGGGAACTGTTTCACCAAAAACTTTAAGTGCTATGTTGAATATACTTCAAGAATTATTTGCCGAGTAAAACTTTAAATTTTCTTAAATAAATAAATTGGTAATTTGAAATTCTTTATGGCCTAAGACATACTTTAAAGTATGAAGGATGGGAAGAGCCAATAATCAGGATGTGATCGAAAAAGTGTAAAGTATGTGCTCGGTACATACCGATGTTATTTGGTAGGACGGCCGAGATTCGAACTCGCGACCAACGGATTAAAAGTAATCAGGCCTCTTGAAAATTAAATATAAATCAATGGCTTGTAAGACTATTTTAGCTGTGTGCGATTGATTTTTATTTGGATGAGGCGTAAGCGTTACTTTAAGTAACGCTTGTATTCAAGTAAGAGTTAAAGCATCTTCATAGTTCTAATTCCTTTAGGCCTTTTTTATTCCT
>CAIPQU010000009.1 GCA_903867305.1 uncultured beta proteobacterium | reverse complement strand
ATCAACAATACGCCCAAGAAATTGCCTCAGACCACCCTCCAAAGGGCCTTAAATCAGTCAGCAAAATAGCGCAAGGGATTAGCCAATCGCAATATTCTCAAGTGATCGAATCACTTCCAAAACTCACCCAAACGTTTATCGATCAATACCTCTCTGATGCAGAAATTTTAATTCTCCCATGCCTTGGACAATCGATTCCGAACTGGACCGAAGTCGAAATAGGGCACCCCGAATTCTCAAGGGAAGCTTATTTGAGCTTATTTCAATTGATGGGATTTGTGAATCTACTCGGCTTACCTGCCATCAGTTTTCCAATTGGCGACGATGCAAATGGTCGCCCCGTCAGCATTCAAGCTATTGCTAGGCCATTGCAAGAAAAAACCCTGTTAGAGTTCGCGCAGGAGATGGAGCAACGATTATTTGGTGGTTATTGTTATATTGACCAAATCCATCAACGAAGAGCTTGAAGCTTTAAAATAGAAAAATTAAGCATTAAATATCAATTTCAACATAAAGGATAACTGCAATGGGCACGATTAACTACTCCAAAAATCAACATATCGCATATATCGAAGTCTCAGATCCAGAAAAATATAATGCCGTTAGCCTTTCCATGTGGGTTGATATTAAAAAAGCTGTCGATGACATCAATGCCGATAAAAATATTCGCGTTTGTATCTTGCGCGGTAATGGTGAAAAAGCTTTTGTGTCCGGTGCGAATATTTCCGAGTTCGAAACTCAACGTGGCTCAAAAGATGCAGCAGATCACTACAACATTACTGTAGAGGAAGCCCAACTCGCTATTTCTGATTGTAGAGTCCCAATGATTGCCGCCATCAGCGGCATTTGCTATGGTGGTGGCCTAGGTCTAGCATTGTCTTGCGATATGCGCTATGCAAGCCCAAATTCAAAATTTAGAATGCCTGCCGCTAGACTTGGCCTAGGATACGGTTATCGTAATATGCAACAATTTTTAGCTAATTTAGGCCCTATCTTTACTTCAGAAGCATTTTTCTCTGCCAATGTTTATCCGGCCGTGGATGCTGAAAAAATGGGCATCATTAATGCGGTAAAAGAAGATGTGTTTGGCTACTGTCAACAACTTGCAGAGCAAATTGCTTCAAATGCACCACTCACCATTCAAGCTGCTAAACGCGCAATGCGCAGCATTATTCAAGGCGATACTACACATATTGATAGTATCAATGCCCAAATTAATGCCTGTTTTGTGAGTAAAGATTACGCGGAAGGAAGAAAAGCTTTTGGTGAAAAACGTCAGCCTGACTTTAAAGGTGAATAAGTCTGGGTCAGCAATAAATCACTTATACCGATAAAATAATTACTTTATAGAACACCTTCCCATATTTATGTCTAATTCAGTAAGCTCTGCCCAAAGCATTTCCGTTGCAGAAGTCAATCATCTGAAAGAGTGGATCGGTAAAACCGAAATACTCCATGATGTGATTGGCTTATTCCCGGTGCAAGCCTTAGCTGCGACTTTTGATCAACAACAGTCCTACCAAGAGGGTGACGTTTTGCCTGAGTTGTGGCACTGGTTGTACTTTCTGCCTCATGCGCCTTTATCTGAAGTTGGTCCTGATGGTCATCCTAAGCGTGGTGGTTTTTTACCTCCAGTCCCACTTCCGAGAAGGATGTGGGCTGGTAGTCGATTAACCTGGCATCACTCTTTAAGAATTGGCAATCGAATTACACGCAAATCCACCATCAAATCTGTTGAACATAAACATGGAAGATCTTCTGGTGACCTTATATTTGTGACGGTGGTCCATGAAATTAGCAATGAAGAAGGCTTGGCGATCTATGAAGAGCATGACATTGTTTATCGTCCAGTGCCAACCGAAGGTGAAAAACCAGCGACTCCAGTGATCGTCGAAGAAACTCCCGACTGGAGCAAAGCGATTGTTCCGAGTGAAGTTCTATTATTTCGTTACTCAGCTCTAACCTTTAATGGTCACAGAATTCATTATGATCGAAAATACGTTAATGAAGTAGAAATCTATCCAGGTCTGATTGTTCATGGACCTATGATCGCTACTTTATTAGTAGAGCTCCTTCATGAAAAACTTCCACAAAAACGTCTACGTCATTATGAGTTCAAAGCTATTCGCCCTCTTTATGATATTCACTCGTTTGAAGTAAATGGCAAAGTTCAAGAAGATGGCAAGATCTCACTCTGGACGAAGAATTTTGAAGGCTTTGCTAGTATGAAAGCCACTGCAACCCTCGCTTAAATCAGAAAAATAATTTTATGCACAATATCCCAACACCAGATCAGTATCAAGAAATCCGCGAAGCTTTACGCGACCTCAGTTCTAATTTTGATTCACATTATTGGCAAAAAGTAGATGAGGCACGAGGTTACCCAGAGGCCTTTGTGGATGCTCTTACAAAAGCAGGTTGGTTAGCGGCACTAATTCCAGCCGAATATGGCGGCTCTGGATTGGGTCTGGCTGAAGCATCAGTGATCATGGAAGAAATTAACTTTGGTGGAGGTAACTCAGGTGCTTGTCATGGTCAGATGTACAACATGGGAACCCTACTTCGCCATGGATCCGACGCACAAAAGAAGTTTTACTTACCAAAAATAGCTTCAGGGGAACTTCGCTTGCAATCCATGGCCGTGACTGAGCCTACTACGGGTACAGATACGACTAAACTTAAAACAACGGCTGTAAAAAAAGGTGATCGTTATGTGATTAATGGTCAAAAAGTCTGGATCTCACGTATTCAACACTCTGACTTAATGATTCTGTTGGCAAGAACAACCCCCTTGGCTGAGGTAAAGAAAAAATCAGAGGGTATGTCGATCTTTATCGTCAATCTTAAAGATGCGATTGGCCACGGTATGACCGTTTCTCCGATTCTGAATATGGTGAACCATGAAACCAATGAAGTATTCTTTGATAACCTCGAAATTCCTGCCGAAAACTTGATTGGTCAAGAAGGTCAAGGATTTAAATATATTCTAGATGGTCTTAACGCAGAACGTGTTCTTATCGGCGCCGAATGTTTAGGCGATGCTTACTGGTTTATTAATAAAGCCCGTCACTATGCAAATGAGCGTATCGTATTTGACCGCCCCATCGGTAAAAACCAAGGTGTACAGTTCCCCATCGCAGAAGCCTATATTGAAACGGAAGCTGCCAATTTAATGCGCTTTCGGGCTTGTGAATTATTCGATCAACACCTACCCTGCGGTGCCGAAGCAAATATGACGAAGTACTTGGCTGCTAAAGCTTCTTGGGAAGCGGCAAATACTTGTATCCAAACCTTTGGTGGATTCGGTTTTGCTTGTGAATATGATGTTGAGCGTAAATTTAGAGAAACCAGGTTGTATCAAGTGGCGCCAATATCAACCAACCTTATTCTGTCGTATGTTGCGGAACATTTATTAGATCTGCCACGATCCTTTTAATTCATGATGAGACCTCTGGACGGCATTACAGTCATTTCACTTGAACACGCTATCGCTGCACCATTTTGTACAAGACAACTCGCTGATTTAGGCGCTCGAGTCATTAAAATCGAACGTCCAGTGACGGGTGATTTCGCAAGAAATTATGATCAACGCGTCAAAGGTATGTCTTCTCACTTCACTTGGACTAATCGATCTAAAGAAAGCCTGTGTTTAGATATTAAACATCCTAAGGGATTTGAAGCACTGCTCAAACTCCTCGCTAAAGCTGATGTACTGGTACAAAATTTAGCGCCTGGTGCAACCGAGCGTTTAGGTCTTTCCTCAGAAAAATTAAAAGAACTAAATCCAAGATTGATTGTGTGTGATATCTCAGGCTATGGAAATGATGGCCCCTACCGTGATAAAAAAGCCTACGATTTACTGATACAAAGTGAAGCAGGATTTCTCTCTGTGACGGGTACAAAAGATACTCCATCCAAAGCCGGAAACTCGATTGCTGATATTGCTGCAGGAATGTATGCGTATACCAATATTTTGTCAGCGTTAATTCTGCGTGGTAAAACTGGTGAAGGTTCACATATTGATGTCTCTATGTTAGAGGCCTTAGGTGAATGGATGGGCTTTCCAATGTACTACGCCTATGAAGATGCATCTCCACCACAACGCTCTGGGGCATCCCATGCCACCATTTATCCCTATGGACCTTTCCAAGTTGGTGATGGAAACACCATCATGCTTGGATTACAAAATGAACGTGAATGGTTAGTCTTTTGTGAAAAAGTACTAAAAATTCCTTCTCTAGCACACGATGAAATGTTCGCCCTCAATTTTAAGCGTCATGAAAATAGAGCTCCTCTGGAAAAAATTATTATTGATTGTTTTTCTAAACTGAACATCAAAGAAGTGACTGATCTTTTAGAAAGTGCTCAAATTGCGAATGCACGTATGAACAATATGAAAGATCTTTGGGATCATCCTCAATTGTCTGCGCGCGATCGTTGGCATGAAGTCGGGTCCCCAATTGGGAATGTACCTGCCCTTCTTCCCCCAGGAGTAAACAACCAATACGAATATCGGATGGATGCCATCCCAGATATAGGTGAACACAGTGAGTTGATTCTTCAAGAACTAGGGTTCGATGAGGCGACTATTCAGGAAATGCGAGCAGCTAAGGCGATTTAACAATAATGGAAAAATTAACAACTCATCTAGCATTAGCACAAACTTTTTTATTTGCTCCTGGTCACCGACCAGAATTTTTTACAAAAGCTCTGAATAGTTCATCAAAAGCAGTCATCATCGACCTAGAAGATGCTGTTCCACTTGATCAAAAATCAACGGCAAGAGAACATATCAAGGCCTTGTTTAAAGATTGCTCTTTAGAGAATATTGGGCGTATCCTGATTCGTATCAACCCAATGGATACGCAATTCACCGAAGACGATATGGCTTTTCTGAATTCACTTCAGGTCCCTCTTCATATTGTTCTGCCAAAGGCAGAATCCCTTTCGCAATTAAATGCTCTTTGTGCTGCTGCCCCAAACGTAAAATGGATCGTACCGATCATCGAATCCGCTATTGGTATCGACAAGGTAAAAGAAATTGCCTCTCATCCACTAACGCTAAGGCTAGCTCTTGGCAATATTGATACGCAAGCTGATCTCGGAATTACTTGTGATGCAGTAGAAACGGAACTATTACCCGTTCGATTTGCGATCACGCTGGCTACTCGATTAGCTGGAATCGCTCCACCCATCGATGGTGTTACAACGGATATTTCCAATCAAGCCCTTTTACAAACCGATACTCAACGCTCCAAACGATTAGGTTTTGGTGCAAAACTATGTATCCACCCAAAACAAGTTGACGGTATTATCGATTGCTTCAAACCCACACCTGCTGAATTGGAATATGCTCAACGCGTAGTTGCTGCCGACCTTGAGTCTAAAGGCGCCGCTGTAAAACTCGATGGGAAGATGATCGACCGACCAGTGGTTCTTCTTGCACAAAGAACTCTCAAACTAGCCGGTCTTTCATAAACTTATTTTTTCCAGCCTGACTCTTCTAAAAGTCGTATTTCCCAAGGAATAATGACTTTGGTAAAAATATTAGCGTCGGTCCAGCCTTTTACTTCTCTGCCCAAATGTCCGCCGTTAGGATTAATCCAAAAGTCTTTCGGAACATCCCCCGCTTCCATCAACATCTTAATATCCGATAATAAAACTTGAGTATCGTTAACACCCGCTAATATCAGCATTGGAGCAGTTGGTCGTTTCAATAAGTTTTGATCTTTTAAAGACATTTTAGGAACATAGGCTAACAACTGATCAACATTACTAACGCCTTCATAAACGTTGATCGTTGCTGGTAAGTAATCAAACAAATACTCCGGGGTGCTTAATTTCTTCTCCACAAACTTCGCCTGAAAACTATCATGGGCTGGAGGAGATTGTGCGACCGAGCCTAAGAGACGATCTTTTTCGATAATGGCCATCTTGGTTGCCCAGTAAGCACCAAAGCTCACTCCTGAAAAAATAATTCTTTTACTATCAACATCGGGTCTTTTGACTAAGTAATCGAGTCCAGCAGATAACATTCTTTCTGCAGTAGGACTTACTTTAATCGGTGCCTGACCAGTTCCTGGGCTATCGATCACAAAAATACCAATGCCGTGTTTTAAAATCTGCGCATAGCTATCAGCAACAGTTTCTTTACGACTATCCAAGCCACTCACTGCGTATATTAGAGGCACAGGCTTTGATGCACTCGCATCTTTTGGCAAACGTAAATAAGCAACAATCTCTTTGCCTTCAAAAGGAATCTTAATGACCTGCAAAGGTGGGTCCATATTCTTACTATATTTTAAATAAGCATCCAGCGCCTTGTTATAGGACTCCATTTTTCCTTTTGAAGTCGGTGCAGGCCATTGCCCAAAGAAATATAAGCGCCAAGCTTTTTTATATAAAACACTCGCTTGCTCTGGTGAGGAAGCTTTTTGTGCTTGTTGCATATATTTATCTGCGACAGTACCCCAAGCTTGCGCCCATTCGTCTGGGTTGCGCGTTTTAATGAGTCCCAAGGCTTCTTTTACGTCAGCAACGTCAAGCCCAATGAGTGGGTAGGCTCCACCATTTTCAGCTCGGTAGATAGACTCCTCTTTAATTTCTTCAATATTGCGATCTTTAATTTGCGCTTGAGCCATAAATTGCCCAGAAATAGCAATGACGCCAATGACAAACAGAATTTTTTTCAACATATCTATCTCCTCATGGATTCAGTATTGATCCATTTTTATATTCATTTATTTTAAATGCGATTATCTCTATTGACATCATACATTAGCACAAACACCAATATGCCTAAAGCTCTTTAGCATCAAAAATAGATCTAACAAACTTTGGAGATCGCTAATGTGCGGGATGAAAAAAATGATTTATGGTCTGATTGCGCTCGTCTGCCTAGCCAACTTATTTGTTCATCAGGCCCTAGCTCAAAACTATCCTTCTCGTCCCATTAAATTTATTGCGCCATTTCCTCCAGGTGGCACGAGTGATGTCTTGGGCCGCCTAATTGCACAAAAACTGTCAGAAGGTTTGGGACAACCGGTCATCCTGGAGAATCGCCCAGGGGCCTCTGGAAACATCGGACATGAAATGGCGGCAAAAGCTTCTGCTGATGGTTATACTATTTTGCTTTCCAATAGTAGTACTGTCGTCAATAATCCATTCTTATATAAGCAAATGCCATTTGATTGGTATAAAGATTTCACGCCAATATCGATGGTGGCCATTGCAGGTCAAGTGTTGGTAGTCAATCCAAATGTCCCAGCAAAAACACTGGCAGAATTAACCGCCCTTCTAAAAGCCAACCCTGGCAAATATAATTTTGGCTCTGGGGGTAAAGGTATTCAATCGCATATCAGTGGTGAAATGTATAAAGCTGCCTCAGGCGTCGATATTGTTCATATCCCCTACAAGGGAACAGGGGTTGCCGTTGCAGATGCCGTCGCGGGACAAATTCAAATGGTATTTTCGGACATGG
This sequence comes from uncultured beta proteobacterium, assembly GCA_903867305.1. Classification (GTDB taxonomy): domain Bacteria; phylum Pseudomonadota; class Gammaproteobacteria; order Burkholderiales; family Burkholderiaceae; genus Polynucleobacter. The sequence continues at coordinate 60,151 of CAIPQU010000009.1, read as the reverse complement.
CGCCAGCAGTGCCTTTTGTAAAGAGCAATAAATTAAGAGCGCTGGCGGTAACTTCATTACAACGGTCGAGTACTTTACCGGATGTGCCTACGATGGCAGAACAAGGTTATCCAGGATTTGAGACTAGTGTTTGGTGGTCAATTGTGGGGCCAAAAGGATTACCCAATGCTATCGTAGAACGTATCAATTTCGAGTTAAGTAAAATCATGGTAACCCAAGAAATCAAAGATGCCTTTGAAAAACTTGGCGTTTCTCCTCTTTATAGTAAGCCTGAAGTAGTGTTTGAGAAATCGCGTGCTGAATCCCCTATCATTGGAGAAATCATGAAACGCGCAGGTATCGAAAAAGAATAGCTAGAGATTTAACATGTTTTTGACACCCTGAAACAGGGGGGTCGAAGAATCTGCCATGGCATCCATGATGCTGAAATGATTATATGTAGGCATGGCAATATCTCCTCGAAAGCATTTCTTCCAAGAGTGGGCAATCAGTTGGTTTTGTCGATGGAACTCACTCGACTCTTCACCCCCAACGCAAGTCCACAAAGGAATCGAATCTTTGGGATTTTGGTAAATCGGGCTCATTGCTTTTGCTCGCTGAACATCAATTTGTAATACTGAATTTAAAAAACTAGCATGTACTAAAGGTTCGAGATCGTATAAACCACTGATAGATAAGGCGCCTGTAATAGATAAGTTTGGATAATCTAACCAGGTGCTTGCCATCATCATTGCTGTTAAATGGCCTCCTGCTGAATGCCCTGATAAATAAAGCTCTTGAGAATTTGCGCCATATTCCTGAGCATGCTGATAAATCCACTGAGTCGCTCGGTGGATTTGCTGAATAATGGTTTCTAATGTTATACGAGGAGCCAACCCATAATTCACGACAAAGACAGTTGCTCCAAGATCTGCAATGGCTTTAGCTATAAATGAAAATTCAGACTTATCCGACGCTCGCCAATAACCTCCATGAATAAACACGAAACATGGAGCATTTTTTTTATTCGTCAAAAATATATCTAAACGCTCGCCAATATCTTGCCCATAAGCAATATCAATGACACACTCAGAATGCTCTCGCGCTAGAATCGACTTATTTTTCCAACCATCCATGATCTCTAGATGATTGGCCACCGTTGCTCTGGGGTTGTATTGGGCATTACAAAACGCCTCTGAGTAATTCATTTTTATTTATAAAGACTTGAGGGCTCGTTCATAATAAGAAAGATCAACCAATTTTTTTTCATCTAATGGTCGCCCTTTGCCAAATTGAGTTCGTATGGATAATAAATTATCAAATCCCTTTTGCGAAAACTGAGCATCCTTATCTAAACCAAATCCAGGTGTAACGAGGGCTTGATATGACTCTTGAGTAATTACTGGATCTAATTTCATATTCTTCGTCAAAATCTTAATAGCTTCTTCTTTATTTTTAGGGTCAAGCGACCATCGAACCGCTAAAATCCATGCAGCGATATAGCGTTCAATCAGGAACTGATTTTTTGCAATCCAAGGGCGCATAGCAAACATTCCTTGCCCCTGATATGGCCCTACAAAATCTACTAATTTACCCAGACTTTTCAACCCAGCTTGTTTAGCTTGAATCGAAAATGGTGGATTTAAAGGAGCCGCAGCATTATCTTTATTTTGCTTCATAGCTTCTAAGCGTAAGGCTGTTCTTCCAACGGGATTGAGTTTGTACTCAGTATCGGAAACTCCAGCCAGAGCTAGAGCTTTTTTTACTTGTAAGGCATAAGCCGTATTTGGTGCATCAACAACTAAAATTTTGCCCCGAATATCTTGTAATGAGTTGAGCTCAGGTTGCACAAATAGTTCATTTAAACTGGAATCTCCGCCCATCAAAATCACAGACTCTTGTTCCTTATAGTCCACAATCGCCACGGAGTTATCAACGGCCGAATGAGCGATTTCATACTTACCTTCTGATAGACCATCTCTAAGCTCAATGGAGTTCATGGTGTAAGTCAGCTGAACATCAAGCCCTTTGGCCTGAAAAAAACCCTTTTCCAATGCCACCCACATGGAGAGATTTTGGGCGCCCGGAAACACGATGACTTTTACAGAATCGCTATCAGCAAAAGCAGACCGATAAAAGGTTTGAGAAAGTAACAAAGCAACTGAACTTCCCATAAATTGACGTCTTAACATGCTGTTCTCCTCGAAATAGACTTGAGTATAACGATTCTTTGCACGAATTTAGGCATGTGAGAAAAAACATTCAATAGTAGAATTTAAAATATAGTTTTCACTCCAAGGTTGATATGAGATCGATATACAAAACACTATCAAACATACTAAAGTTTGCGCTTCTTAGCTCTCTGTTGTTCTTATTACCAGGCTTCGCTCAAACATTCCCCAATAAGTCGATTACCTTAATTACCCCTTTTCCGGCAGGTGGCTCTACGGATATAATTGCTAGAGCCATTGCGAACCAACTCACGAAACAACTGGGACAATCCGTCATTGTGGACAATCGTCCTGGCGCTGGCGGAAATATTGGTAGCGATGTAGTGGCTAAAGCAGCGCCCGATGGCTATACATTGCTGATTTTAAGTTCAAGTATTCACTCGATTGGTGCAGCCCTCAATAAAAAAGTTCCGTTTGATTATGATAAAGACTTTACCCCCATTATTCACGTCGCATCTGCGCCAAATATTTTCTTAGTGACCAAACAAATCCCCGTCACCAACCTAAAAGAATTTATTGATTATTCAAAAGCACGCCCCAATACATTGAACTACTCTTCCGCAGGAACTGGCACGATCATGCACTTGACTGGTGAGTATTTCGATGCTCAGACGGGCGTCCTTATGCAACATATCCCCTATAAGGGATCTAGTCTTTCTATGCCCGACCTCATCTCAGGAAAAGTTCATGTCTTGTTTGATAGCATTGTTTCAGGGCTACCGCATGTGAGAGACGGCAAATTGAGCATCCTCGCAGTGACTAGTAAAAAGCGTTCACCACTGATCCCAGATGTTCCAACGCTGATGGAAATTGGTAAACCCTATGGATTAAGTAATTTTGTCTCTGAAGTTATCTGGGGTATCGATGGTCCAAAGAACCTCCCCCCTGAAATAGTTACCAAACTCAATACGGAAATCAATAAAGCACTTCAATCAAAAGAGGTTCTTCAGGAGTTTGCTAATTTTGGAGCTGACCCAGGAGGTGGTACACCGAAGTTCTTCGAAAACTTGATTCTGAATGATCGTGCCCAGTGGGCTAAAATCATCAAAGAACAAAACATCATCGCCGACTAAAGAATTTACAGAAAGATTTAATATGACATTTCAATGGGCTAACCCATATTCAACTACGCGTATTCCTGTTTTTGCCAGAAATATTGCATCCACCTCCCAACCTTTAGCTGCTCAAGCAGGCTTAAAAATTATGCAGCAAGGTGGTAATGCCGTTGATGCTGCTATTGCTACAGCTGCGGTTCTCATGATTGTTGAGCCGGTCTCCAATGGCTTAGGAAGTGATATGTTCGCCATTATTTGGGATGGGGAAAAGTTACACGGGCTAAACGCTTCTGGCACTGCGCCAGCGGCTTGGAGCCCTGAGTATTACGAAAAGAAGTATGGAATTGGTACAAATGGTCTTGCGAACCGTCCCATGCGTGGATGGGATACCGTGTCTGTTCCAGGGGCGATTGCTGGTTGGGCTGCATTACATGCGAAGCTAGGTAAACTCAGCTTTGCTGAACTTTTGGCACCAGCAATCCAAATCGCTCACCAAGGATATGCTGTTACCCCCATTGTTGCTCATAAATGGGCGGCTGGTATTCCAGACCTCATTGATCAACCTGGGTTTAAAGAAATGTTTATGCCAAAAGGAAGAGCGCCACACATTGGAGAGCGTTTTCAAGCCCCAGGAATTGCTAAAACCTTTGAACAGCTTTGTAAAAAAGGTTGGGGAGATTACTACCAAGGAGAAATTGCTGCAGCGATTGTGAAGCACTCTTGCGAACATGGTGGCTCGATGCAGTTAAACGATCTAAAAAATTATCAACCAGATTGGGTTGATCTCATCTCCACGAATTATCGTGGTTATGATATCCACGAAATTCCTCCCAATGGTCAAGGAATTGGGGCGCTGATAGCGCTTGGTATTTGTGAGCAATTTAATTTAAAAGACTATCCAGTCGATAGCGTTTTAAGTCAGCATATCCAAATCGAGGCCATGAAATTAGCCTTTGCTGATGTCTATGAGTATGTAGCAGATCCGAAAACTATGAAGATTAAACCGAGCGACATGCTTGACCCTTCTTACCTCAAATCTCGTGCCAAATTGATCGATCTGAAAAAAGCGACACATTTTAATTTTGGTATGCCCAAAACGGGTGGAACTGTGTATCTAACAACAGCAGATCAAAGTGGCATGATGGTATCTTTTATCCAAAGTAACTATATGGGCTTTGGTTCAGGTGTTGTGGTACCAGAATTTGGTGTGAGTTTACAAAATCGTGGCTATGGTTTCTCACTCGACCGTCGTTCCGATAATGTGGTCGCAGGAGGAAAACGCCCCTTCCACACCATCATTCCTGCATTTATGACAAAAGAAGTGGATGGTAAAACCTTCCCACAAATGAGCTTTGGGGTGATGGGTGGTGATATGCAACCTCAAGGTCACCTTCAAACAGTGATTCGTATGTTGGATTATCAGCAACAGCCACAAAGTGCCTGTGATGCGCCACGTTGGAAAGTAAATCGTGACTTTACCCTCGATGTGGAATCGAATCTGAATGCTGATACTGTTGCTGGATTAAAAGAGCTTGGTCATCAACTCAAAAGTATTGAAGACCCCTATATGGACTTTGGTTCTGGACAATTTATTTGGCGCCAATCGGCTGACTTAAACGATGGCTATGTCGCTGCTAGCGATTGTCGGCGTGATGGCCTGGCAGCTGGCTTCTAGGAACATATGCGTACAGAACTGATTACTATCGAAACAGATACAATCCCCCTCGAAGGATTGCTCTACGAACCAACTGGCCCTATCAAGGGGGCGGCTTTATATTTTCATGGGAACACCATGAATTTTTATACCGGGGCCGCAAAATTTTTAGCTCGCCCCATGGTTGAAGCGGGTTTTGCTTTCTTTGCATTTAATCGTCGCGGGCATGATATCTTATCAACTCGTGCAAGTAGAACTCCTGTTGGTGGCGCCTATCAAACAATCGCTGAATCTTTTGCCGATAATGACTACGCTAGACAATATCTGATTTCACGTGGTTATGCTCAGCCGATTGTGATTGGCCATAGTAATGGGGGTATGCTCGCAGTCGCCCATGTTGCAAAATATCCGCAGACCCCTGCTCTCGTTTTAATGTCAGCGCCACGTGGTGGGGTAGGTCAAGATCTCGTACGAGGCTCTGAAAAATTATTTGCAATGGATCAAGCTGAACAAATCACGGCAAAAGCAAAAGAACTAGTGGCTCAAGGACTAGGTCAAGAGCTCATAACAATGCCTGGTTGGTGGTATATCATCAGTGCTGAAAGTTTTTTAGATCGCTTAGTTTCTGTTCCAAGCACAATCGAACTTGCTCCAAAAATACATTGTCCTGTCCTGGCCATTCGTGGAGACATGGAAGATCAACATCGATATCCCGCAGAAGAATTTAAAGCTGCTTGCTCAGGCAATGTTGATCTTGAGATTATTCCAGGCTGCGATCATTTTTATACACAAAAAGAAAAGGAAGTGGGTTCATTAGTTGCAAACTGGCTAAACTGTCATATTTAGTTCATTCAATTTAAATATGCAACCAATCCACTTTCAGAGTAAGGAACCCGCGCCCTACAGAGATTTATGTACGGATTGCGGTATCTCTCGCTCCAGTGAACCCAAACGTTGTGGGCAAGCCTGTCAATTTATTGAGCCTAAATATGAGCATTTAGAAATACAAGTCCATGGTCGAAATCGTCAGGTTCACGAATCAGATGAAATATTTTTCGGGCCTTACCAAAATATGTATCAAGCAGCTATGCAAAAACCTGTTGCGGGTGCGCAATGGACGGGGATTACCACCTCACTTGCAAAAAAATTATTGCATCATCAACTTGTGGATGGTGTTTTAACCATGGGACAAGATGCAAATGATGCTTGGAGACCTGTGCCTATTCTGATTACGCAAGAAGAGGATATCGCTTTAGCTCGGGGTATGAAAATGGGTTACGCTCCATTGCTAGCCCTGCTGGATAACGCTAAAGAGCTGGGTCTGAAAAAGCTTGCAGTCATCGGTATCCCTTGTCAAATTTATGCTCTTCGGGCTTTAGAACAAGAATTAGGATTTGAGAAGATTTATGTGATCGGCACTCCTTGTTCAGACAACACAACCACGGAAAATTTTCATGAGTTTTTATCCATCATTGATCCCGAGCCGAAAAGCATTACCTACTTAGAATTTAAAGCTAATTACCATGTCGAATTACGGTATCAAAATGGCAAGAAAAAAGAAATTCCTTTCTTGATGCTGCCTCTTTCAAAACTTCGCCCTGATTTTTTTCCAACAACGTGTAGAACCTGTGTGGACTATACCAATTCACTAGCGGATATCACGATTGGCTATATGGGTGGTAATGGTGAACAATGGGTGATCGTTCGAAATGACCGTGGTCAAGAATTGCTCAGTCTTCTAGATGGTGAAATCAAGCTTCAAGCTCCTATTGATAGTGGTAAGCGGATGGGGGCAGTAAAAGGATTTATGAAAAACACTGAACTCGCCGCTGGTGGATTGCCTCTGCGCCAAATGCCCGATTGGTTGCGTCCAATTGTTGGGTGGTTGATGCCAAAAGTTGGCCCCAAAGGCATTGAGTTTGCTCGCGCTCGAGTAGAAATGAAGGCCATTGAAACGGCCCTAATTTTGCGTCAACAAATGCCTAAAAAGATGAAGCATATGGTGCCTCACCATATTTGGTTGCTCTTAGAAAAGTACGGGATAACCCCAAATCCAGAGGAATTACCAAAGTAATCGTTGATAACTGATTCACAATTAACGTAAACTGTCTCCATAAGATCGATACGGAGACACTATGAAAAAATTAAGCGCGATTAAAGTTGTTCTGTGCTGCTCTCTTGGGTTATTTTCATCATTTTATAACTTGGCCCAGAGTAATTTTCCAAGCCACCCGATTAAATATGTTGTCCCCTTTCCTGCAGGTGGAGCAACCGACAACGTTGCTAGACCAGTTGCAGCAGAAATTGCCCGAAGTACTGGCTGGAATGTCATTATTGAAAATAAGCCTGGTGCTGGTGGCAATATTGGGGCTGAGTACGTAGGAAAATCTAATCCAGATGGATACACATGGTTAATGGCATCGGTGGGAACACATGGCATCAATTTACCACTGTATACACAAGGAACAAATAAACTTCCTTATGATCCCATTAAAGACTTTATTCCCATCACCCTAGTCGCTGAATTACCCAACGTCCTCGTTTTAAATCCTGTATTTGCAGAAAAAAATAAAATTAATACGGTCAAAGATTTAATTGCTTATGCAAAAGCAAATCCAGGAAAAATTAATATGGCCTCAAGTGGCAGTGGAACCTCCATCCATATGGCGGGAGAACTATTTAAATCGATGACAAAAACATATATGGTCCATTTACCGTATCGTGGCAGTCCACCTGCTTTGACCGATTTGATCGGCGGTAACACCGATATCATGTTTGATAATTTACCTTCATGTATTAACTTTATCAAAGCTGGTAAGCTCAAAGCTTTAGCTGTCACCAGTGCAAAGCGCTCGCCAATATTTCCAGACTTACCAACCATCGCAGAAGCGGCTGACCTGCCGGGTTATGAAGCTACATCTTGGTTTGGCATTGTAATACCAGCAAAAACACCTCCTGAACTAGCCGCCAAGATTAGTGAGGTTGTAATTAAGGCTGTTAGGAGCCCTGCGGTAAGAGAGCAATTATCTTCGATTGGTGCAGAACCCTCTGGAATGCCTAGTGATCAGTTCGCTGAATATATTAAAAAAGAAATCGCCAAATGGACCAAGGCAGTGAAAGACTCTGGCGCAAAAGTTGACTAGATTTTAAGAGAGCTCAGATAAGCGCTTATTTGGTGTAATTGCCTCAGGCTCAGTAACAAGTTCAATCACTGCACCTAAATCATTTTTAATCGCATCTTCTAAGGCGCTAAAAAACTCTTTTGTTTTGGTGACGCGGTAACCTGGTATACCAAAACTTTGGGCGAACATCACAAAATCAGGGTTGGTTAAATACGTGCCAGATACTCTGGATTTAAACTCTCGTTCTTGATGCATTCTGATGGTTCCGTAAATGCCATTATTCATAATCAGAATAATCGGTTTTACTTGATACTTCATGGCTGTCGCAAGTTCTTGACACGTCATCATAAAATCACCATCACCCGTGATGCCAATGACTACTCTGTCAGGATATGCAATCTTGGCAGCAATCGCTGCAGGAAGACCATAGCCCATAGAGCCATTTGCTGGAGCAAGCTGAGTCCTAAATCCGCCATACGAATAAAAACGATGTGCCCAAGTGGTAAAGTTGCCTGCACCATTGGTCAGAATCGCATCTCTTGGTATGTAATTTCGAAGTTCAGAAAATATGTTGGCTAATTGAATATCTCCCAAAATTGGAAGTGGTTGCATAAATTCAAGCTGATCACTTCTAGCTTGCTCATAATGCTGTTGATCGACCTTTAAATTTTGAGCATTATGTATCAAAGCATCAACAAATAATTTTGGCGAACAATGAATGGCATAACTCGGGCGATATACAAAGCCCAATTCCTCTGCGCCTGGATGGACATGAACCAAGGTTTGTTTTGGCGCCGGAACATCAAATAAAGTATAGGCTAAAGAAGTTATCTCTCCAAGCCGATCGCCAATGACCAACACCAGATCAGCCTGTTTGAAACGTTCAATAAGTTTGGGATTGGTTCCTAAGCCCAAAAATCCAGCATACGCAGGACTATCGTTATCAATCAAATCTTGATAGCGGAAAGATGTCGCAATCGGAACATGTTTTTCCTGAGCCCATTTTTGAAGCTGCTGACATGTGGCTGCGTCCCAAGAACTTCCTCCGATAATAACCATTGGACGAATCGCTTGATCTAAAGCAATCATCGCTTGAGCAAAAACTGTAGGATTTAAACCTGGTTGTATCACATGCGCTGGGAGTGTGGGCTTTTCAAATCCTTCAGCAAACAAGACGTCTTCAGGTAATGCCAACACTACCGGTCCTTTCCGGCCAGACTGCGCGAGATGAAAAGCTTTAGATACATATTCATCGATGCGATCCACACGATCAATACTACCAACCCATTTTGCACATTCAGAATACATCTTGCGAAGATCCATTTCTTGGAAAGCTTCACGCTCTGCCATATCAGTCCCCACCTGACCGACTAATACGACAAGAGGAGTGCTATCTTGAAAGGCGGTATGTACGCCGACCATCGCATTCGATGCACCAGGACCACGTGTGACCATCAGAACGCCAACTTTATTAGTTAATTTAGCATAGGCGTCCGCCATATAGGACGCGCCACCTTCTTGTCGACAAGTAATAAATTGCAAGGAATTTTCATGGTCATAAAGGCCATCTAAGAGCGCTAAATAACTTTCTCCAGGAACGCCAAATGCAAATTCAACACCTTGGCGCGCTAAAGCATTTGCAAGAATTTTACCGCCATGTATTTTTGTTTTCATTATTTTTGAGTTTTGTATTTAGTGTTATTTGGGGACGCTCTAAAATTTCTGCTTTAAATTATGTTACTCAGGCTTAATATTTTTTTCACGAATCACTTTTGCCCAAAGATCTTTTTCATCACGCATCATTTGTGCAAATTGCGCTGGGGTGTTGGCAACAATATCATTACCGCCCTTCAACGCAAAAGCAGAAACGTCTGGCATGGCCATGATTTTAACAAGTTCTAGATTGAGTTTATTTTGTATATCAAGTGGTAAATTTGGTGGGGCAAGCATGCCTAACCAAATATAGGCTGCAAGACCAGATAAGCCCATTTCACCCATCGTAGGGACCTCAGGGGCAACGGTCGAACGCTTCTCTGAAAAAAGAGCTAAGCCTCGGATCTTACCGGCGTTGACCATCCCTTGAGAATTGCCAACGCTGTCACAAAACATCTGAGTTTCACCACCGATGAGTGCAGCTTGAGCAGGTGCTGCACCTTTGTACGGCACATGAACCACATTAGTCCCCGCAGCAATATTAAATAACTCACATGCCAAATGTCCCCCTGATCCAATCCCTACACTGGAGTAATTCAATTGATTTGGGTGAGTCTTAGCATATTGTATAAACTCAGTTAAATTTTTAACCGGCACATTGGGATTCACTAATAAATACATTGGATACTTAATCACCATGGACAACGGCGAAAAGTCCTTCACTGGATCAAAAGGGGAAGGATTTTTTAATAATGGGCTGATTAAGTGGGCACTATTGGAAGTAAATATGAGTGTATAACCATCCGCTGGGGCATTCATCACAGCTAGGGTTCCTGGAGTTCCAGTTCCGCCTGCTCGATTTTCAACGATTACAGGCTGTTTAAAGTCTTCCGACATCTTACTTGCAATGAGCCTTGCATAGTTATCGGTTGGGCCCCCAGGAGGAAACGGCACAATGATACGTATGGGACGATTTGGATATGAACTATCGATGGCATCAGCATGTGGAATGATCAATGTGCAAGAGATAAAAATCATTCTCGCCATTACGCTAAGCCATTGATTCATGATGTCTCCAATTTTATATATTTTTACTAGGTTAATCTAAAAAATACTCTGTATCAAGTTGATCTTGATGAAATTAAGCAAGGTATTCTTCTCGCCAAAAACCCAAAGCTTGTTGTGCACTTCGATCTGAAAAACTAAATAGGATAGACATCTCTGAGCTACTAAACCGATATGACTCCCAAGCTGGAATAACCATCACATCATGGGTGGCTAAATGATAAGTCTGATGACCAACTTCCAATAAACAGGAGCCTTGAGCAACATTAAAGACGGTGTGATCCGTGGAGCGATAAGTTTGCCCCTGAAAACCTTTTGGCAACATTTGTAAAAAAGCAGCTATGGTCGTAAACGGGTCTTTACCTGTTTGAGGATTGGTGTATCGCAACTTCATCCCATGTGCAGGGTCGATTTTAGTCGGTGGCATTGCTAAAAGTTGATCGAATGAAGTCTGCCATGGATATAAAAAATTAGCAGAGTGCTCATCCACCTGATGACACGTATGGGTAACAGGATAAATATCTTGTGGATAATTCTCACGAAAATGTGCCCCAAATAAACTAGTAAAGGGCGTATCTAAACCATCCATCCAAACCACAGCTTGATTTCCTTCATTACCATGATCGTGCCACATAAAATTGGGTGTCACGATAAAGTCTCCCGGTCGCATCTTCATCTTCACACCATCAACACTGGTGTAGGCGCCCTCACCTTCAACAACAAATCGTAATGCGTTCGGACTATGTCGGTGTGATGGGGCGACTTCACCGGGCATGATAATTTGTTGACCTGCAAATAAAGATTGGGATATAAAAGATGATCCTCGTAAGGCTGGATTTTCCATGACAAGCACACGACGGTCTGCGTCTTTTTTCGTAATCAGTCTGACAGATTCCTCAAGGAATGGCCTTACCTTGTCATAAGACCAATGTGCTGGGATGCTTTGTGAGCCCGGCACTAATTTCACGTGCCGCTCCCATAATGGCAATAAATTGAGTGGATGCACCGACTCTTTAAATTGCTGCAAGTCAGAAGTATTCGAGGTGTTCATAGCTTCGTTCAGTCATCTATTAAGCGTTTTGAGGTTTGAATATCGATGCTTTTCCACCTTGACTTTGTTCAACAGAGACGGTCATTGAACCAATCTTCTCAAATTCAATCTTGACTTGATCGCCACCTCGAATTGGGCCAACGCCAGCTGGAGTTCCAGCAGCAATAATATCCCCAGGCTCTAAAGTCATAATATGTGAAGCAATCTCAATCATCCCCGGAATATCGACGATTAAGTCTCGAGTATTGGCGTCTTGACGTAACTCACCATTGACCCACAAGCTTCCTTGTAATTGCGTTGGATCCCCCAACTCATCAGCAGTCATGATCCATGGTCCAACTGGGCAAAATGTGTCATATGCTTTGCGGGCTACACGCTCTTCCTTACCTCGAACAACAATGTCCATTAAACAAGAATATCCGAATACATACTCCTGCCAATTTTCGCGAGGAATGTCACGCCCCCTTTTACCAATAATGATGGCTAACTCACATTCATGGTCAATTCTACGATCAGGAAGATCAGGTAATACGATCGGATCACTTGCACCACTCAATGATGATGTTGGCTTGAGAAAAAAGCCAAGATTATTCGCCTTTACCTCTCGCCCCATCTCAGCAGCGTGATCATGATAGTTAATTGGGTAAGCAATGACCTTTGAACTTGCTGGAATTGGCGTCAATAATCTCACTGTTGCCAGAGGAATCTTAGGGCGGTCTAGTGCTTTTTCTAAAATTGGTCGGTAGTATTCAAATTGATCAATCAGTCGATTCATGGCAACGATAGGCCATGCCTCTAAACCATTTCCTACCAAATCGTTGATATCAATGATGTCTTCTCCAACCACCATACCAATACGTCCATCATTAAATCTTGCTAGTCTCATGTTGATCCTTTTATAAAAAACGACATATCTTTAAACTTATACTAAGATTATATGTAAAGCATTGATCTACACAGATAAATAATCATCCGAGACAAGTTTCATGCCAAAGTTTTTTCAAAAAGTGCTTCCTTCTTTTTTCATGAGACTATTGATGATCTCTGGGCTGAGTTTTTCTTCGATGGTGATTGGCCAAACTAGCACTTCAAATTCTTTCCCCAACAAACCAATCACCTTCATCGTACCTTATACAACAGGCAGTACAGCCGACTTGTTGGCGCGTAATATCGGTAATAAACTTTCAGTCAAATGGAATATCCCCATCATCGTTGATAATCGGCCGGGTGCAGCTGGAGTGATCGGGACAGAAGCTTTGGCCAAGGCAAACCCTGATGGTTATACCTTATTATTCACAGCAACTTCTCATGCTTCTGTTGCAGCGATCAAAGAAAAATTGCCATATGACCCCATCGCTAGTTTTACGCCGATTTGTTTTCTTGCTACTAGTGCAATGGCATTAGTCACTAACCCTAACCTGCGCTTTCAGAACTTCCCAGAATTTTTAAATTATGTTAAATCACATCCCAACACCTATAGTTACTCCTCTCCCGGCACAGGAACAACTCAACATTTAGCAATGGAGTTATTGAAACAAAAAACAGGCATGGAGATACTTCATGTTCCTTACAAAGGTATTTCTGGGGCGATTACTGATGTGATTGGTGGTCACGTAGAAGCGAGTATTGTCTCTTTACAAGCCTCAAGCTCCTTCATTCAAAGTGGTCAATTGCAAATGTTAGCCATCCTCACTGAGGATCGATCGAAAGTATTTCCAAACGTTCCAACGCTCAAGCAGCAAGGCATCAATGAAGTTGTGGATACTTGGTATGGCGTTTTAGCCCCCGCTAAATTACCCTTTGAAATTGTGAAAAATTTAAATACTGAAATCAATGCCATTCTCTTAACACCAGAACTTCAAGATTTGATGTTAAAACAGGGATTAAATTCTCAAGGTGGTTCAGCCGATAAAATGCAGGTACTGCTTCAAAACGAAATACCGAAATGGAAGCTGGTTGTTAAAAATGGTCGGATTAAAACAGAATAAAGGACACTATGAGTATTATTGAAGATCTAGTCATCGCCTCTCGGGTCTGCGTAGAACATGGTGTGATTGATGCTTATGGTCATGTCAGTGCTAGAAACCCAGAAAATCCGAATACCTACTTTATCTCTAGAGATTTAGCCCCTGAATTCATTACTGAATCAGATATCTTAGAAATGGATATGGAAAGTCAACCCGTAAGTTCCAATAGCCCTAAAAGCTATAACGAACGATTTATCCATAGCGAGATTTATAAAGCGCGGCCCGATGTCCATGCCATAGTGCATAACCACTCGCATTCAGTGATCCCTTTCAGTTGTACAAGTTGTGAACTCCGCCCCATCTTTCATATGTCGGCGTTCATCGGCCTCGGAGTTCCCAACTGGGATATTAGAGAAGCGCAAAAAGGTACTGATATGTTAGTGCGCAATCAATTCTTAGGGAAGTCTCTTGCTGATAAGCTCGGATCTCATCCAGCCGCGCTCATGCGGGGCCATGGCTCAGTCGTTGTGGGCGAAAAGATTCAGGTCGCGGTAGGTAGAACGATATATCTCGATCAAAACGCCAAAATGCAATACCAAGCGATGATGATGTCAGCAAACCCAGCAGAAATTATTTATATGGATGAAGCCGAAGTAGCTGCCAATGTGAAATGGCAAGAATATTATCGGTCTTGGGATTTATGGAAACGCAAATGGCAAAAAAAACTGGCTGAGGAAAAATCCTAGCCAGTTCTTTCATCTGGGCTTAGCTCAGGCTAAAACTTTACCGTGTACTCCAGCGGCTAGAGTCTCTGCTTCCCAGCGCTTCATAGGTACCACTTCACCAACAGGGCCTCCTGGCGATCTAAATTTCACGGGCAAGTGTCCTGGCTCAGTCAATATCTCGCCACCATTATCTTTAACCCCTTTGATAAAAGCGTCTAAATCTTCTACTTCCATACCAATGTGGTGGATGCATGGAGCTGGACCTGCAAAGTTAGCCTCATCCGCATCATCAGATTCATAATGAATCAGCGTGAGATCCATATACCCGTCTGTCATGTGGCAAGAAATATGGTCGCCATGCTTACCTTTTCGCAAAACAGTATTGACATGCTTATAACTAAAAACGGTTTCGTAAAACTGTCGGCTCTCTTCAATACTGATGACTCGCATAGCGATATGTTTGATTAAATTAGCCATTAGAAAACTCCTTTATAAAAATCTTTGAATTCATAATAAACTGTTAATATATATTCTAATAACTTTTAACCAATTACTAACCATTTTTACTTATTCTGGAGAGATGAATGAAATTCAATCATTATAGTCTTCTAATCGTTGCTGTTGCAACTTCTGTCATTTCAGGAACAGCTCTTGCTCAATTTGCCAAACCTGAGGCTGCTATTAAATACCGTCAAAGCGCATTAACTGTCATGGGTACGCACTTTGCTCGCATTGGCGCGGTCGTAAAAGGTGAAGTCCCATTCAATAAAGACGATGTTATCAAAAATGCCGCTATTATTAATACAATGGCGAGTCTTCCTTGGCAAGGGTTTGGTGCTGGTACAGAAGGAGGAAGCGCACTACCTTCAGTTTGGGCCGAAGGGGATAAATTCAAATCTCATCAAGACAAGCTAATTTCAACTGCTGCGGGTCTCAATTCTGCAGCTCAGTCTGGTGATTTAGATGCGATTAAAAAAGCATTTGCTGCAACGGGTGCTAATTGCAAAGGTTGTCACGACGACTTTAAGAAAAAGTAATTTATTTCAATATAAAGTATCGAAATAGTACAACTAAAAGTAGCAAAATTAGTATCGCCAGTCCGCGAATTTTGATGTCATCTTTTGATGTCACTTCTTCAAGGGCTGGCATTTCTTTTTGATCATCAATCTCTTTATCACCATGAACCATTGGGCCTAAAAGGTTCTCTTTTTTCATCCGCTGATAATAAAAAATTGCCCCTAGATGTAACAAGACGATCCCGTAAACCAACCAGTGATTCAACTCATGGATGCTATTCATGAGCTTTACAATATCTTCAGAAACATATTTGGCCAAGGGCCCCTGAAAAGAAATTTCATCATCCGCAAAAAGTCCGGAAGATGCTTGTACGATAACAATCAGTAGCATCGCAATCACAGAGAGTGCCCCCAATGGGTTATGGCCTAAATGACGCGTCTGATGGTCTTTCAAGAACAGTTTCAAATCAGTCAAACCAGGGATAAAAGAACTAAAACGAGCATGATATGGGCCAATAAATCCCCAAATGATTCTGAAAACCACCAACACTAGCGCACTATAACCACAGTAACTGTGCCACTCTATTTGTTCAAGCAAATCGGTAATGATTGCCCCTAATACAGCAATCGCAAATAACCAATGAAATAATCTAGTAGGTAAATCCCAAATGCGTATTTTCTTTAACATGTTTGTTTTCAATGATCTAATATTTTTATCATAAAGCTTTTTGAGAAATTGATTGATTGCTTGATGCTTTTAGCTTAAATCGAAAAAATTTTATTTTCAATCTTTAATTCAATCGATAACTAAAAGTTTGAGAGTGTGTAGGAATAATTCATATATAGTTGTAAGTGTTTTCCCTACTAGCTGTGAATAAGTTTAATATTAAAATTCTCATTAATATGGAGGAGACTCGATGAAATAGTTAGCAAAATTTGCTTTAGTTATTGGATCAATGGTAGCAACCAATATATCATTCGCGCAAAAAGCAGGTGATTTTATCGCAGGTATAGGCGGCGCTTATATTGTGCCAAATGCCTCAGTGGGGACCCTAACCTCGACAAGCACTAGTAGTGGAACTGCAACCTATTTTAATAATGCTCTTAATGCTGCCCAAGCTTCAATTGGTTCATCAACTACGTTGATATTAAGTGGCTTATACATGTGGACTGACAATATAGCCACAGAGTTAACCATTGGGATTCCACCAACATTAACGGTGGATATTAATTTACCCAATGGCTCTGCTCCACAAAGCCACCCAGGAGCAGCAACGGCTAAAGCATTAACACCCTCACTTGTTGCTAAATATTTGTTTAACAGCCCTGGTGATACTTGGAGGCCTTATTTAGGACTTGGTTTTACTTATGCTTCTTTTAGCGATGTCACTGCGAATACATCTGACGCTACTGTGAATAGATTAGCGGGAACTTCTGCTAGTTTATCTTCATCTTTTGCGCCGGTTTTTAATGCTGGGGCAATTTACAATATTGATGATAAATGGTCTATTAATGGCTCTATTTCATATGTACCACTTAAAACTGATGCTACATTTGTTGGGCCTGGACTTGGTGCTGGAGCAGTTACAACAACGGGAACTTTAACCATTAACCCGATTGAATACGTGGTTCGACTTGGATATAAGTTTTAAGAGTTCGCAGAGATGCCGTATCAAAAAAAGACTGGGTAACCAGTCTTTTTTGTTTTTAAATCTAAGTTTTATTGCAACTGTAGTTTTGTATCTTTAAGAAGCTTTTCTAATCGCGCGGTTTCATCTACGAGATGTTTCTGAGCAGCAACTGGCCCCACGACATTAAATTCAATCCCCATCGGCGACAATGTCTCTTGCGTAGTTGGGATATTTGCTAAAGCCTCTAATTCTGTATTGATTTTTTTAATCACGTCCGCAGGTATGTTCGATAATCCAAAAAGTCCAATGACATGCACATATTCATAACCAGGTATCTTTTGACCAATCGCAGGAACCGTTGGTGCTAATTTAGATGGCTGTAAAGAAGCTACGCCAATAATTTTGACTTGATTGGTTTTTACAAATCCCGACAAGGAAGGGAGTGCTGCATATACGGCCTGAACTTGGCCGCCGACAAGCGCTGGCACTGATTGTGACGTTCCCTTAAATGGAACATGGGTCATATCTAAATTGAGTGCACTCTTTAAAGCTTCCATCGCTAAATGATGCGGTGTCCCAATCCCTGAAGATCCATAATTAATTTGACCTGGATGAGCTTTTACATACGTTGCAAATTCATCAATATTATTTGCTGGGATATTAGGCAATATAGCTAAAAAGTTAGGGGCTCTTGCAACAAGTGCAATCGGCGTGAAGTCTTTCTTGGGGTTGTAAGGAAGGTTGGTATTGGTAATCGGAGACATATTAAAGGATATGGTGTCGGTAACTAAAAAGGTATATCCATCTGCAGGAGCACTCTTCACCGTTTGCGCCGCAATCACCCCACCACCGCCGGGTCGATTATCCACAATAATCGATTGCCCTAGCCGCTGTCCCAAAGAAATCGATAGTTGCCGTGCTACCGTATCCGGTAAGCCCCCTGGAGAATAAGGAACAATAAATTTGATCGGTTGATTTGGATAGTTATTTTGTGCAAACGTCGGCCAGATTACTGCCGTCAAAGAAATCACCATGACGCACATCATTTTCTTAAACATCGCCTTGTCTCCTCTTCAGTAAATCATCTATGTATATTGCTTATACTTTAAAACTGTCTTGAACCTCTTTAACAAAAATATCTTCTGGTTTTAAATGTGTCGATGTAATTCCTTGCTCGAATGCATATTGAGTAAAGGCTTCTAAAGTACTACGATTTTTATCAACCCCATACGGCCAGTAATCTTCACCCATAATGCTTTGAGACATTTCAGCATAGTCTGATACCCAAGGTATTGGATAGTATGAAGCAGTTATATCTGAGGCACGCTCAAGACTTCTCTCTTTTGCCGCCTCAAAAGCATGCATTAAATTTTGTGCAATCCAGCGATTTTTCTCAAAAGTTTCACGTTTAATAGCAATCACATGCATAATTGGGAAAATATGTGTTTTTTTCCAATAAGCTAACTCGAGCTCTCGATAGTTCGGCAATAATCTTTCAACAACATCAGGATGATGTAAGAAAGAATCTGGGGGTCTAGCGCTTAATACAGCGTCAACCTGTCCATCGAGCAATAACTGTGAAAGCGAGTTTTCAGGCATTGCGGTATATCGAATACCTTGGGGTAATTGCAGTTTAACTTTTTCTTTACGGCCAGCATTATTAACGCCAGCCTGATACCAATCGACACTTTTTAAATCAACTCCATATTCATGTGCCAACATGCCTCGAGAATAAATAGAGGCTGTTTGGGCCCATTCTGGTATGCCAATTTTTTTTCCTGCCAAGTCTTGGGGTGTCTTGATGGAAGAATCTTTTCTAATATAGATAGAAGAGTGCCGAAAAGCTCTTGACGGGAAAACGGGGATTAAAACCAACCAGGGATCAACTTGTGAGACTAAAGAAATCGCCTTAGCAAATGACATTTCAGACACATCCCATTCATGATATTTCGTAAAACGAAAAAATGTCTCTTCAATCGATAAATGAATGGGGGTAATATCAATTCCTTCAGCGCGCACTCGGCCAGTCGTAAAATCACGAATGTGATCATAGTCTCCTACTGCGACGGATAACTTTAAATTTGACAATCCATTTCCCCTAAAAAATTAATCTAACTGCAAGTGTAAGCTGCGAATAATTGTGCTGTATTTGTTTTGATCTTTTTTAATCAGCGCAGAAAATTCTTCTGCTGTTGTACTGAAAGGCTCGATGCCGCCAGCCTTATAAAGCGACTCTATCAGAATCGGATCTTTCAGAGCTTTACTAACTTCTATGCGCAGTTTTTGCACAATCGCATCCGGAGTTTCTTTTGAAGCAAATAAACCAATCCAAATCGTATTATCAAACCCCGGATAAGTCTCAGCAATCGTTGGAACATCGGGTAAATCTTTGGATCGGTGAACGCCAGATACCGCAATCGCTTTTAATTTTCCAGAACGAATTAATCCAGCATTGGAGGTGCCTGAGAACATGGCAACACTATCCCCACCCATCGTCGCAGTCGTTGCCTCAACGCCACCTTTATACGGAATATGTAACAGGTCTATTCCTGCTCTAGCTTTGAGCATTTCCATCGTGAGATGATGCTGACTACCATTCCCGCCAGAAGCATATGCTGGAGCAGGATTAACTTTTTTAACGTACTCTACAAATTCTTTGAGATTGTTAGCGGGAACCTTCGGATTCACCGCCAAAACAAATTGATTAGATGCTAGGGTTGATACAGGCTTAAACTCTTTATTGGCGTTTAGACTTTTGGTATAAAGATACGGATTGATAACAAACAAACTATCCATTCCTATCAGTAAAGTATATCCATCAGGAGGTGCATGCGAGACAACGTCCGCAGCAATATTACCGTTTGATCCTACTTTGTTTTCAACAAAGACCGACAGGCCTAATTGCCGAGTAAGGGTGTTAGCAAGCGCTCTGGCCACCAAATCCGGCGCCCCTCCAGGGGGAATGGGTGAAATGAGTCGAATCGGTTTATCGGGGTATTGCTGCGCAAAAGCTGGTAAAAAAAATCCGAGACAAACCACCCAAATGCAGAGATGTGTCCATCTTTTCATGATTAGTCTGCTTTGATATTCGCAGATTTAACTAATTTAGCGTAGCTGATCAAATCATTATGAATTAATTTGGCTAAATCCGCACCATTCCCACGGTAAGGCTCCACACCAGCATTCGATAAGTTTTGCTTGACCTCTGGATCATCCAAAATCCTGTTCACTTCATTTTGAACTTTAGCAACAATCTCTGGGGGCATATTAGCTGGTCCCATTAAAGCGTACCAAACAGCAAAGTCCATATCTTTAATACCCTGCTCTTTAAACGTCAAGCTATCCGGCATCAATGAATAACGATGGGCAGTAGTAATTCCTACTGAGTTGAGTCTGCCGATCTTGACATATTGCGAAACTAAATTTGCGCTGACAATGGCAAGCTGTATTTGTCCACCAACCACGTCAGTGACCGCAGGGGCACACCCCTTATAACCAATGTGCGTTGCTTTAACACCGGTTTGTTCTTTAACAATCTCGACCATAAAGTGCTGCGGGGTTCCAATGCCACAGGATCCATAATTAATGCCATTTGGATTTTTTTTCGAATACTCAATCAAATCTTTTAAATTTTTGATTTTGGTATTCTCTGCCGCAGCAAGGGACATTGGAGTAAGACCCAGTAACATAATTGGGGTGAGGTCTTTTTCTGGATCGTAATTTAATTTACCAGCTAAAGCTGCGCTCGTTACCATGGTTGAATTTTGCAATAACAAGGTATAGCCATCACTGGGTGAACGTACCACTACTTCACTACCAATATTGCCTGATGCGCCAGGTCGGTTATCAACAACTATTGCTTGACCCCAAATATTTTGTAACTTTGCGCTAATTTGACGCGCCAAAATATCAGATCCCCCACCGGTAGCATAGGGAACAATCAACTTAATAGATTTATTGGGGTAGTTACTTTGAGCAAACGAGATGCTCATCGAAAACAACGCCAAAGTTAATACAAAAAAGTGTTTCATCCGAGTATTCATTAATTCTTTCCTTGAGAGCTTAAATCAAACCTTCTTCCTGTTGACACCATAAATCCCAAGCACGTTTAATTTGTCCTTCATTAGTAGCCATCGCATTCAGGGCTTCTTTTTCTTTTAAGAAATTGATCGGTGAATTCAACGACATGGCTGAGAGTTGTAGTTTGGCATTCGACTCAGCGTAATAAGCTCTAAATACAGCTATTTCCACTGATGGCCCTGCAATTGTGGCACCGTGACCACGCATTAAGACAAAATTCTTCCGCCCAAGAGACGTGGCTAGTGCTTCCCCTAAGTTTCTATCTCTAATCAACAGGTCATTGTCCTCGCCGATGCTATCGCGAATCTCAAATCTTGCAACACCACCACCTAAAAAGCCACTCATATGATAAATAGGTTTAAGTTCTACATCGGTAACACTAAAAGGAATCACGCTGGCAGAGTGACTATGGACTACCGACATGACATCTGGGCGCAAACGATAAATTTCACTATGAATATAACGCTCTAAATAAGACCGCTTATCTGTCTTCATGGCAAGCTCACCTTGCATGTCATACACCAAAATATCTTCGGGAGCGACCAAGGCTGGAGCACGATTACAGGACAATAAAAAATGCTCAGGTGAATTGTCCATTCTTGAACTAATGTGGCCAAAACCGTCTAAAACACCTAATTTATAGAGAATACGGTTTGCTTTTGCAACCTTTGCGACTAACTCTGGATTTGGATTTGGTGCCATGTTTTGATCTCCATTTTTGGGGCTGATTCCTATTTTTCTTCATCATATCACTATTAGTAGTGATTATTTTTCACAATCTTTTCGATTGAACAACTTGTGAGTCAACTAAGCTTTGTGGTTAAATGAGTTCGTTCTTTATCCAACTACTCTTTATCAATAAAGCAAATCTATGGTCGCTGCTGTGAATCTTCAACCCGATGTCCTCATTATTGGTGCAGGACCTGTTGGCTTAGCGCTTGCCATTGAACTTGGGCACCGCTCCATCTCCTGCTTAGTCGTTGAACGTAACGAGCGAGTAGGATATGCGCCTAGAGCAAAAACAACCAATGCTAGAACGCGTGAGTTATTTCGCCGCTGGGGAATCGCCTACAATCTGCGAAAAGCCTCCCCATTAGGGATGGACTACCCCTCAAATGTTGTGTTTTGTACTCGACTTTCTGGCTACGAATTAATGCGCTTTGAAAATGCTTTTTATTGCGCCCCTGGAAGAAACCCACTCTATTCAGAGCACTCGCAATGGGTCCCACAATATACCGTTGAAGAGGTGATGCGTGCCCACGCCCAAACCTTACCAACCGTGCAAATTGTTTTTAATACAGAACTTCTCACTACGGTCCAAGAGGATGGTCAAGTCATCTCGGTGATTCGAGATCGTGGCTCTAACCAAACCCAAGAAATCCGTTCAAGATATCTTGTCGGGGCTGATGGTTCCCGCTCAAAAGTTCGTGAGCAAATAGGTGCTGAAATGGTGGGGGAGCATGGTTTATCAAAAAACTACAATATTGTGTTTCGTGCGCCAGGTTTAGCGCAGGCGCATCAATTAGGTCCCGCCATTATGTATTGGCATGTCAATCCAGAAGCGCCTGGTTTAATTGGGCCAATGGATAAGGATCGTTGGTTTTTCATGCCAACTGGAGTTGCTCAGGATAAAAAATTTGATTTGAACTCGTCCGTTGATCTGATTAAGAAATCAACCGGAATTGATTTGCCCTACGAAGTTCTTTCATCAGATGAATGGGTAGCCAGCAAGCTGATTGCGACAAAATATCAAGATCGTCGCATCTTTTTAGCCGGGGATGCCTGCCACCTCCATCCGCCATTCGGTGGCTATGGAATGAATATGGGTATTGCAGACGGGGTTGATTTGGGCTGGAAAATTGCTGCAAACCTCCAAGGATGGGGTGGCGAAACCTTGCTAGATAGTTATGAAATCGAACGTCGACAAGTCCACCATCTCGTCATGAATGAAGCGGTGGCAAATCATACAATTCTAGGAAATCAACTCTGGCAAGATGGTCTCGAGGACCCGACGCCAGAAGGCGATGCGTTACGCCTACAAACTGGACGTCGAATCGAGCTTTCGAAAATGCGGGAATTTATCACCCTTGGGATTATTTTGGGCTATCGATACGAAAACTCCCCTGTGATGGAATATGACGGGCTACCTTATTCAGAAATTGACTATATTAATTATGTACCCTCATCACGTGCTGGGTGTTTAGCACCGCATGCTTGGTTACATGATGGAACATCGTTATATGATCACTTTGGTGCAGGTTTAACACTTCTCATTAGTGATCAGAAAAATGAATCCCAAGCAGAGGAATTGTTGGTAAGTGCAACAGAACTAGGGATTCCCCTAAAGATACTCCGCCCCCTAGAGCCAGGAATTGGGAATTTGTATCCGCTGCGTTACACCCTCATCCGCCCGGACCAACATGTTGCTTGGCGTGGGGATGTATTGCCTGAAAACCACACGCTATTTTTAAAGCATTTCTTAGGAATCTAGTTGTATTAAACTAGTCGTATTACAAGGGGACAAAATGAAAAAAGGAATAATCCAGTTATTCTCGTTATTAGCTATCTTTTTCTTATCGATGGCTCCAAGCTTCGCCCAAAACACCGCTGCAAACTATCCCAATAAAGTAGTTACTCTGATAGTTCCTTTCACCTCAGGAAGTGGTAGCGATACGATATCAAGAATTATTAGCCCAAAACTCAGTGATCGCTGGAAACAGCCTGTGATTGTCGATAATCGCGCCGGTGCAAGTGGCAATATAGGTACCGATCACGCTGCAAAGTCAGCGCCCGATGGTTACAGCATATTGATGGCTATTGATACGATGACCATGACACCAGCGGTTTATAAAACATTACCTTTTGATCCAGTTAAAGATCTAGACCCCATTGCTCGAATCGCAACTTCCAGTTATGGTCTTGCAGTCACCAACACCCTCCCAGCTAAAGATATTAATTCTCTCATCGCGCTGATTAAAAGTAAGCCTGGGCTATTGAATTACGGCTCACCCGGAAATGGTACGCCCCATCATCTTTCGATGGAGTTACTCAAAAGCTTAAAAGGATTAGATATTGTTCATGTCCCCTATAAGGGAATCTCGAACGCGACAACTGATCTCATCGGTGGTCAAGTCCAAGTGATGTTCGCGACATTTAATTCTCTATTACCTTTTGCCAAATCCGGCAAACTAAAAATGATTGCGGTGACTGGTCCCAAACGTTCAGAGTTAATGCCTGATGTCCCAACCTTTACCGAACAAGGTATTCCTGAACTAGAAAACCTTTATCCGTGGTATGGTGTATTAGTTCCTGCTGGTACACCGAAGGATATCCAGACGAAGATCTACAACGACTATGTTGCAGTGATGAAACTACCAGATGTTGAAAAACAACTAAATGAATTAGGCATCTATGTCCGTTTAACGAACGGTGAGCAATTAAAAGATATTATTCAATCCGACATAGCGCGTTGGAAAAAAGTCGTCAAAGACGCAAACATACAAGCAAATTAAAGAAGATGAATACGATGAATGCGATGAATTCCCAACCTGTGATCGATATCTATAACCATGTCATGCCGCCAAGCTACATGGAAGAGCTCAGAAAGTATAGTAAAGATCCAGGTCTTTTGAAAAGAATGAGTTCACTCAGATTGCTTTGGGATATTCCGGCGCGTGTCGAGATGCTAAAAAAGTGGCCACAAGTTAAGCAAGTGTTAACGCTCGCTGTGCCATCTCCCGAAATGTTGGTGGATGGTGATCTCTCTCCTCAGTTAGCCAGAATTGCCAATCAAGGTATGTATGAGATGTGCCAAACTTGGCCAGACTTTTTTCCGACCTTTGCCGCTACTCTACCAATGAATAATCCTGCAGCCGCTCTGATTGAGATGGATTATGCGATTGAACATTTTGGGGCGCGAGGAGTACAAGTCTTATCTAGTGTTAATGGCGTAGCACTTGACCACCCAGACTATTTTCCGATTTTCGAGCGAATGGCAAACCATCATCAACTTCCTATTTGGATGCATCCAATTCGTCTTGCAAAAAAACCTGATTATGTCGATGAAGAAAAGTCGAAGTATGAAGTTTGGCAAGTTTTAGGCTGGCCATTTGAAACAAGTGTGGCGATGTCGCGCATTGTGTTTTCAGGATTACTAGAAAAATTACCTAATCTTAAAATGATTACGCACCATTGCGGTGGAATGATTCCTTACTTTAGTGGTCGTGCAGAAACCCTCTGGGCACAACTCGGTGCGCGAAGCGCTGATAACAGTGAAGCTGATGTACTCAAATCACTCAGTAAACCACCCATCGAATATTTCAAAATGTTCTATGGCGATACTGTATTGGGCGGCTCTGCATCTGCACTACGATGTGGCCTCGATTTTTTTGGAACCGATCATGTTGTTTTTGCAAGTGACTGCCCTTTTGATCCTGAAGGTGGTGAAATGTATATTCGTGAAGGTATCAAATCGGTTTTTGCAGTTGGTTTAAGCCCTGAAGAAATTCATCAAGTTTGTTGCTCAAATGCCAACGGACTCATGAAAACACATATAAGCATTGGAGATAAATCATGATTGTTGAAGCGAATGGCATCAAGATCCACTATGTCATTGATGGTAACGAAAATAAACCGTGGCTCACCATGGTGACAGGCATTACTAATGATACAACGATGTGGGATGGTCAAATTGACGCTCTAAAAAACGATTTCCATATTCTGCGATACGATCTGCGTGGTCAGGGTAAAACGAGTAGCACCCACGGTGTCTACACTGTCGAATTACTCTGTCAAGACTTACTTGCTCTTTGGGATAAGTTAGCCATTAAAAAAAGTAATTTGATGGGGCTCGGGCTTGGAGGTTCGATTTGTCTAGCAATGGGCATCCATCACTCTGACCGAATTATTAAATTAGTACCTTGTTGTTGCCGCTCCAAAATGGTTCCTGCATTTGCTAGCATGTGGCATGACCTGCTCGATAATGTTCGTAAGAATGGTATTGAGTCGATCGTGGAAAATACAGCGCAACGCTGGTTTTCTGATAGCTTTAAAGTGCAATACCCAGAAAAATTAGAAGCGGTTCGTCAAATGATTCGTGGTACTAGTGCTGATGGCTATCATGGGGTGGTGAGTGCTTTTATTAATTTAAATGTTGAGGATCAACTGAAAAAAATTAAGGTTCCAACCATGTTAATGGGCGGTGCTGAGGATAAAGTTGGTGGTCCGCAAGACATCATGCGACAAATCACTGAACAAATTCCTGGAGCAATTTATTGCCCAGTCCCTGGTGCTGCTCATATTGCGAATCTCCAAAATCCAGAGGGTTTTAATGAAATCCTGTGTTCATTCTTAATACCTGCTTAACCTTACCGGAGCTATTTTTGAAAAAAATCTTAAAGCTATTATGTATATTTTCTTTTTCAATCAGCGGCTTGATCTTTGCTGATTCTTACCCTTCAAAAACGATTCGAATCGTTGAACCCGCTGGACCCGGCAGTGCAGTTGATAATGCGGCAAGAGATTTAACTCCAGGAATGTCCGATCTTTTAGGACAACAAGTCATTATTGATAACAAGCCCGGTGCAAATAGCGCTATCGGAGCGAATGAAGTTGCTCGGTCTCCAGCGGATGGATATACGTTATTACATGGCAATGTCAATAATGCTTTGAATGATTTACTCTTAAAAAATAATTGCTGTAAGTTAGGCGATGCTTTAGTACCAGTCACTCGTGTAGTCAGTGTGCCACTGGTCATGGTGATTCATCCATCATTACCTGTGAACAATCTAAAAGAGTTTATTGCCCTAGCCAAGTCAGATCCCACAAAAATCACCAATGCCACTGGCGGCGCTGGTTCAATTACCCAACTCCTTGGCGAATTAACAAAAACGAAGGCTGGAATTTCTATGACGGAAATCCCTTATAAAGCGATCGGTGCTGAGATGCCAGATTTATTAGGAGGACATGTCTTGGTGGCTTACCTAGCCCCTGTTGTAGTCGCTCAACATATTAAGTCAGGCAAATTAAAAGCACTTGGCGTTGCTGGTAATAAACGTATTTCGATCATTCCAGAGGTGCCAACCTTAGCTGAAGCAGGGCTAGGAGGGGTAGAAGGTGCTGGATGGAACGGTATTTTTGTACCAAAAGGAACTCCTGAACCTGTCGTGATCAGACTATTCGCAGAAATCAACAAAGTCATGAATACCTCTGGTTACAAAGCAAAGGCCGCAACCTATGGCTATGAAATTGGTAGTGAGAGCCCAGCCAGTTTTAATCAATTTGTCAAAGATGAAATTGTCAAATGGGGTAAAGTCATCAAAGACGCCAATATTAAAATCGATTAAAAAGAACTTATTTATGCCCTATGCTTTGATTCGCTCAGTCAAAATTTTTTATGAAACTTTTGGGGACCATGGTCCCTGGTTAGCATTAAATTCTGGTGGGCGAAATAGCCATGCCGAAATGGTTCCTTTTGCCAAGCAAATTGCTCAGCAAGGATTTCGAGTTCTAGTCCACGATCGCCGCAATACTGGCGCCTCACAAATGCTGTTTGAGGGTACGGATGGTGAGGAAGAAATTTGGGCTGATGACCTTTATGAGCTCATGAAATCACTAAATGCTCTACCAGCCTATTTTGGTGGTTCATCTGCTGGCGCACGTTTATCAATGATGATGCGTCGCAGGCACCCAGACGCGGTTAAAGCTCTTTTACTCATGCGCGTCACCGGAGGGGATTTTGCGGCAGGAAGACTACCCAATATGTACTACTTACAGTTTATCAATGCCGCTAAAGAAAACGGTATGGAAGGTGTTTGTCATACACAACCGTATATCGATCGTCTAGCACTCAATCCAGATAATCGCGCCTATCTAATGTCCTTGGATCCAAAACAATATATTGCCCAACAAGAATATTGGCTCGAGAAATTTTTACAGGGGCCACGCTCACCTGTCATGGGTATGGAGAATACAGAGTTACAACAATTTAATCTGCCGGTATTAGTTGTTCCTGGTAACGATAAAACTCATGCTAGTGAAAACGGTGTCGCTGCGCATCAACTCATTCCTGGAAGTGAGCTTTTCAAATTGCCCACAACTGATCAAGATGTTGACCTCATCGCTTTCCCTTTATGGGAGGAGTTTTACCCCCTCCTCACCGAACGCTTTGTCAAATTTATGCACCATCACCCGTAAGTCGGGTAGGTTTTTACCAAGCAGTTTCTAGTCCATATTTTTTAATCAATGGAACTGCTGCGTTTGATTTCAAAGTATTGATCAAGGCTTTTGTTGCGGTCATATCACCAACTTTTTCATGAATTCCAAAAGCAAATACTGTGACGTATTGAATCTCCGGAGGTAGTGGGCCCACTAAATCAATTCCAGGAACAGAGAGTATTTCTGGAACTTGTTGAAAACCAATCTCTGCCTCACCACGCTCAACAACAGCACCGACAGGCTCTCCTTGAACGATTTTTAATTTTGGTGCCAATGCATCCGTTATCCCCATTTTTTGGAATAAAGAAACTAAATAAACCCCACTTGGCCCGGTTGAGTAAGCTACAGATTTTGCACTAAGCAAGGCAGACTTGACCGATTCAGCTGAACTCAGATCTGGCTTGACCGATCCTTTCCTCATGCCGATACCGATGCCTGATTTGACATAATCTTGACGTGAACCAGCCTGTATCTTACCGAGCTTGGTGAGTTCATCGATACCATTGCCGGCAATAATGACCAAATCTGCAGCTTCACCAGCCTTCATGCGACTCATGACTTCAACAGTGGGTAACCATAATGTCGTAACTCGATTTCCTGTCGATTTTTCGAACTCAGGAATCATCCCTAAATAAGCTTCTTTAAATGCAACAGAAGAAATCACTTTAATCTCAGCAGCCATCGTTTGTATCCCTAAAGTTATACCAATGATTGTTATCATGAATCTGATGATGTTTTTCATATTTGTCTCCAATTTTCCTTATTTGTGTTTTGTTAATGTCCAACATGTAAAGCATTGAGAAGGCGTGAAACCATGTTGTAGGCTGAAATGGTTGTCACTACCTCTAAGATTTCTTGATCATTAAAATGTACTTTGACTTGGTCATATAACTCGTCAGGAACTTGAATCTGTTTCGTCATCACGTCAGTCAACTCCAATACTAAAATCTCAATGTCAGAAAAACCTCTGATGACTTTGTCTTGCTGTAACAATTCAATTTGCTCTTCACTAACGCCCTCTTTGCGCGCAATTGGAGCGTGTGCGTCAAACTCAAACTGGGCACGATTAATCACTGCTACTCTTAAGATCATGATCTCGCGTAAACGTGCTGGTAATGAACTTCTGTTTCTGACAGCGCTCAGTAATGTTTCCCAACCCTTTGCAATCTCAGGGCTATTCAATAAGACTTGATAAAGTGGCGAAATACGGCCCCGCTCTTTTAATATCTTCGCCTCAATTTCTGCTAATTCGGGTCTGGATCCTGGTAAAACTTCTTGTATACGTTTATTCATATTTATTCCGGTTTGATATTTTTAGCTTTAATTAATTTTGTCCATTTATTAATGTCACTCTTTAAAATGGCTCCAAGCTCTTCAGCTGACGAACCTACTGGGTCAGCTCCAGACTGGGTCAACCGGTTCTTAACGTCTTCTTGGGCTAAAACTTTTTTTATAGCCGCATTAATTCGGTCGATATCTACCTTGGGTGTTCCGGCTTTAGCAAACATAGCATACCAATTATTCGAATCAACTCCTGGAATACCCATTTCAATAAATGTCTTCACTTCTGGTAATGTTGGCGTTCTCTTATCTGCAGCGATGCCAATGGCTTTGAGCTTGCCAGATTTTATATAGCTAATTAAGCCTGGGATGTCTCCAAAAAAACCATCCACATGCCCTCCAAGCACATCAGTGATCGCAGGAGCAGCGCCCTTATAAGGGACATGAAGGAGCTTGCCCTTAGTGGAGTCTGCAAGTTGTTCCATTGCTAAATGTGGCACACTCCCCGTACCCGAAGATGCCATCGTGAGTTCTTTTTGTTTTGATAAGGCAACAAACTCTGCGCCATTACTGGCCGGACTTGCTGGGTTAACAACCAAAACCTCTACATTGTTTACAACAAGTGACACTGGAGCTAAGTCTTTTAAAGGGTTATAGGGTAGCTTTTCATACAACCCAGGATTAATCGCAACTGCTCCCGCACTGGTGAACCAAAGTACTTTGCCATCGGCTGGAGCATTGATCATATATTCAGCAGCAATTGCACCATTACCACCTGGTTTATTTTCAATCAATATCTGTACATTAAGTTCTTTACCCAAGGGCTCTGCAATCGTTCTTGCAACAAAATCAACAGGCCCACCTGGCGGAAAAGCAACTAACATTTTGACAATATTATTTTGAGCTTGCGCAGAGCATATCCCAAGGGTGCTAAAAATGATCATCATTACTTGAATCAAACGGTTTTTGTTATTCATTATTTTCTTTCTGTTAATCACACTTCGCTGACATACCACCATCAATCACAATTTCAGTGCCTGTAATAAAACGGGCTTCTTCTGAGGCTAAAAAAACTGCGGCATTCGCTGTATCCATACCATCGCCCATAAAAGGCAAAGGAATACGCCCTTGACGCTGCGCCAGAATAGCCGATACATCTCCGCCAGTGCGTTGTTTTGCCAGACGGGTCTCGACCATTGGTGTATGTAGTTGCCCTGGCACAATCGTGTTGACGCGAATACTTTGCTTGGCATATTGAACTGCTAAGACTTTTGAAAACTGTATGATGCCAGCCTTCGTTGCGGCGTAGGCAATTTGGGCAGACCCTGTCCAACGCATACCTGAGGTAGATGCCATATTAATAATTACTCCAGAGCCTTGCTGAATCATTCCGGGTAGCACATATTTACAAGTTAAGAAAACGCTTTTGAGGTTGTAATCTACCTGGGTATCCCAGATCTCTTCAGTCATCTCAATGGGGCCACCTTTGGCAGAGCCTCCAACATTGTTGACCAAAATATCAATTCTGCCAAAGCGAGCGATGCACTCGTCAACCATGCTTTGAATCGAAGATGATTGCATGACATCCACAATCCCTTTTTGAATATTCACCTGATGATCACCAGCATAAGAGAGTGTTTCATCCAGACGTGCCTCATCAATATCAGCAGCAAATACTTTTGCGCCCTCTTGTGCAAATCGAACAGTCATGGCTCGCCCATTGCCCCAGCCAGGACCAACCGATCCTGCTCCAGTAATTAATGCCACCTTTCCCTTTAAACGATCAGTCATGATCAATCTGCCTCTAATCTATTATTTAAAGCCATAAAAAAACTCTGGGTTTTTGACCATTATATGCATCATCTTTTCAGGAGTATCAGTCATCTGACTAATGGTGTCTACCAACATGCCATCCTGAGGAATGTGATGATGATTTGGATGTGGCCAGTCTGTACCCCAAACACATTTTTCCGTAAATCGATCCACCATAATTTTTGCTAAATGAATCCCTGAGGTGTAAGGCAAGCCTTTTACAATTCGGTCTACTCCACTGACCTTCATATGTATTTTAGGATCTTCCATTAAATGAAGTAGTGCTTGGAAGTCTTGATGATTTTCACCTAAACTGGCATCTACTCGCCCGATATGATCAATCATCACAGGCACAGCTGATTGTTTTAAAAAGGGAGCAAGTTGATGCACTAAGTCACTACTAAAGTGAACTTGTAAATGCATATTGAGCGGCGCTAGGCGTTTGGTCAACTCTAAAATATCCTCATTACTATCGCTATTTTTTAAATGCGCCATAAAGTTAAAGCGAATACCTCTAAAACCTTGTGTATACATTTCTTTTAAGGTGGCAGAGTCTGTTTTAGCAGAACATAAGGCAACCCCCAAATATTTTCCAGGCTTGGCTTGCATCGCATCAACCACCACCGCATTATCAAACCCATGCAAAGCAGTTTGTACGATGACACAGCGCTCAATCCCTAAAAGCTCATGCAGTGCAAATAATGCTTCTTTCGGTGCGTCAACAGGAGTGAAATTTCGGTTGGGCACATAGGAGAATCGATGCGCTGGCCCAAATATATGGCAGTGTGCATCACAAGATAATGGCGGTAGGATGATCGTGGGCTTCTGGGGATGCTCTTCATAAGTCCGTATCAGTTCAGTCATTTTTATTCTGCTCCTCAATTAAATCTTTAACGTGTAAGTTGCGTAATTCTGGAGCGAATCGATAAAACCCTAATGCAACCAGAACGGTAATCAGCCCACCAAAAACAATCGATGGTGCAAGACCCATGAGACTCGCTGCGGCTCCCGACTCTAGCGCACCGAGTTCATTTGATGAACCCACAAAAATACCATTGATAGAACTAATTCTGCCGCGCATATGATCTGGGGAGGTTAATTGAAAAATCGATACACGAACCACCACCGAGAAAGAATCAAAACAACCACTTAAAAATAAAAAGAAGGAACTCAACCAAATGGTTTGCGATAAACCAAATCCAATAATGGAGATACCAAATCCAGCTACACCCACTAAGACATATTTTCCTGAATGTAAAAGAATTGGCTTTCTCGCAAAATAGATGCCAGTCATAATAGCGCCAACCGCTGGCGCAGC
Source organism: uncultured beta proteobacterium (assembly GCA_903867305.1). Lineage (GTDB taxonomy): Bacteria > Pseudomonadota > Gammaproteobacteria > Burkholderiales > Burkholderiaceae > Polynucleobacter. The sequence continues at coordinate 27,296 of CAIPQU010000009.1, read as the reverse complement.
TCGAAGAATGCCTAAAGTCTCTGGGCCCTCATGCAAAATATCTTTAACAAAGGCTGGCAACATCGAAACTGCACCTCCAAATAAAACGGCTAACATATCAAGACTCATAGCCGATAAGATCAGTCGATGATTTTTAACATAATGGATAGCCTCAACAAAGCTTTCCCAAAATGGGGCTGTGTTTTTATCTCGTTTTAAGTTTTTTAAATGCACGGCGAGTACACCATATTGCCCAATCAATGCTAACAATCCCGAAATCAGATACGTCCACTCAAGTCCTATGCTTGCAATGAATATTCCACCCATAGCAGGTCCTGATACAACACAAACCTGAAATGCTGAGGAAGCATACGCTGAATATTTGGGTGTTAAAGCCCTTGGTATTACTTGGCCAAAAATAGATTGATAAGCGGGTCGAAGTAAAGCCCGGCCAATGCCTAAAATCGCTACTGAGATATAAATCAGCATCTCAGCCGGCTCCAAAACCCCTTGTGCAACAAACATCAAGAAGATGCCCATCAGCAAATGTAGGATGCAAGCAATTGTGGCAATCCCTCTGCGTGAATACGTATCCACAATATGTCCAGCAAATAAGGCGCATAAAAAATAAGGGATTAATTCTGCAAGTCCCAAAAGCCCTAAAGACAATACGCTATTGGTGATATTAAATAAATGCCAACCAATGGCAACCATCATCATTTGATAACTTAACGTAGTTCCTACACGGTAGGCAAGAATCGAAATAAAGTCTTTATGAATAGTCTTTAAATTTTCCATACATGAAGTTTAAGCGAAGTGAGTAAGCTCACTGCACTTAAACTGGCTGTGAAGCAACATCGTTGGTATGCCCAGTCGCTGGGTCTTCTTTGTGACGATGATGATCAGCTGCTAAGAAGTAATACATTGCAGGCACAACGAATAAAGTAAACAAGGTACCAATCGATAAGCCTGTAAAGATAACGATTCCCATCGATTTACGCCCTGCAGCTCCAGCGCCTGAAGCAATGACTAAAGGAACCACCCCAAAGACCATAGCCGCAGTAGTCATCAAAATTGGTCGGAGTCTTGTAGCACTTGCCTCAATAATTGCGTCGAGTTTTGATTTTCCTTGTTGTTGTAAGTGATTGGCAAACTCGACCATCAAGATGCCGTGTTTACTAATCAAGCCCATGAGTGTCACAATACCAACCTGCGTATAGACATTAAGACTAGTTAGCCCAAGGTTAATGAAAATCAAGGCTCCAAAAATAGCCATCGGGACCGAAACTAGAATAACAATTGGATCTCTAAAGCTTTCGAACTGGGCCGCCAATATTAAGAAAATAATCACAATCGCAAACAACATCGTTGTCACAAAGCCACCTGACTCTTTGACGAATTGTCGCGATGGGCCAGAGTAATCAATTGAATAACCAACCGGAGCAACTTCTTTTAATGCATCGCTTAAGAACTGAATGACTTCAGCTTCTGATACGAATGGTGTTTTAACCCCAGCAATCGTCGCTGAGTTCAATTGCTGGAAATGGTTAATGGATGCAGGCACAACTCTACGCTCAATATGCGCCACATTGCGTGCTTGGACCAAAGCACCGCTAGGTGTTCGAATCATTTGATTGAGGATTTGATCAGAATTAAGTCGGTCCACTTGCAACACCTGAGGGATGACGCGGTAAGATCTTCCTGCAACTGAAAAATAATTCACATAACCACCTCCCATTGCTGAAGATAGTTCATTCGCCACATCTTGCTGAGTCATGCCTAGTGCCGCAACCTTATCTCGATCAACAACTAATATATCTTGCGGTTTTTCAATCTTTAAATCACTATCCACAAAGAAAAACATACCACTTTTACGAGCTTTATCCAGCACAGCCTGAGAAACTTCATTTAAGCTGTAATACGGTTCTGTCGTGTTAATGACAAACTGAACTGGCAAACCTTGAGCACCAGGTAATGCAGGAAATTGGAAAGCAGCAACCCGCACACCAGCAATCGAGTTCCATTGATTTTGCATATCTTGCTGGAATTGTGATGCATTCTTAGTACGATCTCCCCAATCTTTCAACAAAACCCCACCAAAACTACTATTGGGAGAAGTGATTTGGAATATTTGTTGATACTCAGGCTGTTTACTTGACAATTGATAAATCTGATCTGCATAAGTTTGCATCTGATTGACTGTCGAATTTGGAGGTCCAGAAGCTTGCATTAAAACAATACCCTGATCTTCCGTTGGTGCTAATTCAGCTTTGGATGTCGTAAACAAATATACAACGCTACACAAAATCAAAGCGCCCATGACGATGATCACTTGCCAGGTCGATAACACACTCGCTAATCTACGCTTATAAGAACTCTCAACCTTACCAAAGATGGTATTGATTTTTTCAACAAATGAACCTGGAGATTCTTCATGCCTAAGGATCTTGGAACACATCATGGGAGAAAGAGTCAAGGCAACAACCCCAGAAACTGCGACCGAACCAGCTAAGGTAAAAGCAAATTCCGTGAATAGCGCACCCGTTAAACCACCCTGAAAACCAATTGGGATATATACCGCAATTAATACAACTGTCATCGCTAAGATCGGCATTCCTAATTCACGCGCGGCAATAATGGATGCCTCGTAAGGGGTCTTACCCTCTTTTAAATGTCGATCAACGTTCTCAACCACAATAATCGCATCATCAACGACTAGCCCAATCGCTAGAACTAAAGCTAGTAGCGTCAATAAGTTGATGGAGTACCCCAAAACTAACATCATAAAAAAGGTACCAATCAGTGAGAGTGGCATGGCGATCAATGGAATCACAACCGCCCTGAAACTTCCTAAGAATAAGAAGATTACTACAGTCACAATGATTAAAGCTTCAATCAATGTTTTAGCAACTTCATCGATCGAGGTTGTAATGAACTTTGTAGAATCGTAAACAACATCACCCTTTAAACCAGTTGGTAATTGTTTTTGAATATCAGGCAGTGCCTGTCTTACACGTTTAGCAACATCCAATAAGTTTGCCTCAGGGGCTACCTTAATACCAATAAATACAGACTGCTGGCCACTAAAAGCCACATTCGTTGAATAATCTTCTGAGCCAAGGGACACCGTCGCAACTTGCTCTAAGCGAACAATATCTGATCCATTACTTTTAATCACCAGGTTTTTAAATTCATCTAATGTATGTAAATCTGTTCCGGCCACCAAATCAACGCTGACCATTTGACCTTTGGTTGAACCGACCGTGGACAAAACATTATTTGCAGCTAAAGCTTTATAAACATCTCCAGCACCAATACCAAGGCCTGCCATCTTGTTTTGATCTAACCATGCACGCAATGCAAATTTACGTCCGCCAAGAATTTCTGCAGTTTGAACACCTTGTACTGAATCTAATTTTGGTTTTACAACACGTAATAAATAGTCCGTAATGCTATTGTTCGGTAAAACGTCACTGACAAATCCAAAATACATTGCAGCCGTTGATTGGCCAACCGCGACAGTTAAAACAGAGGCCTGCGCCTGCGGCGGTAATTGATTTCTGACAGATGTAATTTGAGTATTAATCTGGGTCAGAGCTGCATTAGCGTTGTAGTTCAGACGTAAGGTGGCAACAATCGTAGATAAACCACTCACACTGGTGGATGACATATAGTCAATGCCCTGAGCTTGGGCAATAGCACCCTCTAAGGGCTGGGTAATGAATCCGGCAATCGTCTCAGGATCAGCTCCATAATAGGCAGTTGTGATCGTAACAACCGCATTTTCTGTTTTCGGAAATTGACTGACAGGTAATGAACTCACAGCGCGTAATCCAAGCAACAAAATCAGCAGACTCACCACAATGGATAAAACTGGCTTTTGTATAAAAATGTCACTCCATTTCATTGACAAAATCCTTCAGTAAATTGACTTATTAATCTCATGTGATAGGCGCTTATTCTTGTGGCTTAGGATTTGGATTATTGCTTGGCTCAACTGAATTATTCACAATGAGTGGTGTTCCATTCTTCAATTTCAACTGACCACTCGTGACAATCGTGTCTCCAGGCTTGATACCTGTCAGAATCGCAACCTGATCGCCACGCGTCGTCCCAGTCGTAACAAATACCTGTTGAGCCTCCAAAGTCGGCTTACCATCTTTCTCCGGTCCTGCCTTTGCCAAAAACATCACTGAGCCATAAGGGTTATACGTCACAGCAGTTTGTGGTACGGTCATGTACCGAACTTGATCACCTGTCTCAATTTTCAAACTGGCAAACATGCCTGGTAAAAGCTTTTTATCTGGATTACTCACCAAAGCTTCCACCTGAATATTTCGAGTATTCATATCCACCTTGGGACTAATTGCCGTCACTTTACCTTCAAAAGTTTTTTGTCCAAATGCATCTGAACTTAAGCGCACAATTTGGTTTTTACGTAATTGATCGACAACATTTTGTGGCATAGTAAAGTCAACAAAAATTGGATCGATAGTCTGGATAGTCATTAATTTATCCCCAGAGTTCACAAATTGCCCTGGATTGGTGGAGACGATACCCACCCGACCAGAAAAAGGTGCCTTGAGATTCTTTTTAGCGACCAAAGCCTCTTGCTGTTCTACCTGTGCAGTTTTTGCTTTGTAGTCAGCAGCGCTGGAATCAAAGGTGTTCTTACTGATCGCATCAATCGCTAATTGCTGACGATCACGGTCATTAATCACTTTCGATAAATCAGCTTGCGCTTGTAATGCATGGAGCTGTGCAATATCCGCATCCTGCGTCAAAGCAACTAAGGTCGTTCCCTCTTTCACATCCATGCCTGATTTCACATTGACAATTTTAACAATGCCATTGACCTCAGTGCTGAGATCTACGCCACGATAGGCCCTTAAACTTCCAGAGGCGCTTAACTGAGGCTGCCAACTCTCTTCTTTGACAACCATAGTTGAGACTGTTGCAGGCGGTGCTCCAGCTCCTGATAAATATTTTTTAATCATGACTGTTTTAAAAATATTAAAGCCAACAATTAAGCCCATCAGAACAAGAATGGTAATTAACATCCAAGTCATCCTTTTGCGTAATAAGGATTTTTTAGGACTGGATACATCGGACGAGGTTAGTCGCTTCAATAGGTTCATGTTTATTTCACTTCTTGTTGATGATTTGAAATGTTAGTAAGGGGGATACCTTTTGCATCTAATGACTGATAAGCAGGGCCCGCTCGATTCCACCATCCTCCACCAAGTGCCGCATATAAAGCAGCGGTATTGGTAAAGCGATCCGCTTGAGCTTGTATCAAATTAATTTTGGCTTGTTGGTATTGCGTTTGTGAATACAGAACAGATAAATAATTAATGGTTCCTAGTTTGTATTGCTGGGTAACGATATTTAAATTCACCCCTGCATTTTTTTCAGCAGCGGCAGCAGAAGAAAGTATGTTGGCAGAGCTATCTAGCGCTTTTAAAGCATTGGCAACCTCTTGAAAAGCATTCACTACGGTCGCTTCGTAATTTGCTGCGGCTTGATCATAAGCTGCTTTTGCCGCATCTCTTTGAGCAATTAATGCCCCCCCTTGGAAAAGTGGTTGGGTCAAACCAGCACCTAAACTCCACAATAGGGAACCAGGGCCAAACAATGCTGCCGTAGTCAATGCTTCTGAACCATAAGCGGCTGAAAGATTTAATTGGGGCAATAAATTTGCCGTTGCGACCCCCACTTGAGCATTAGAAGCTTTTAGTGCTGCTTCAGCCGCACGTATGTCGGGTCTTTGTCTCACTAAATTAGAGGGAATGATCTGAGGAATTTCACTCGGCAAGGATAAATTCGCTAAGCGAAACTGAGGAATTTGACTAGTTCCAGGATAACCCCCGGTATAGGCTACCAACATATTTCTGGTGATCGATAAATTTCTATCATAGTTATATAGCTGAGATTGCGAGTTGGCGACTAAAGTGTTTTGTGAGCTCGTATCAAGTTTGGATACCGTGCCAATCGTGAATTGTTGATTAATAACCTTTGCAAGATGTTCTTGGGCCTCTAATATCGTTCGGGTGGCCTCTAATTGTTCTTTTTGAGCCGCATCACGAATGGCGGCATTAACCACATTAGTAGTAAGTGATAAATAAGTCGCTTCTAACTGAAATTGTTGATATTCTGCCTGAGCTCTTGCACTTTCAACCGCTCTTCGTGAAGCTCCAAAGACGTCAATTTTATAGCTCACATTAACGCTTGCGTTATACACGTTATATTGTGTTGGATCTCCAGTAGCCTGTCCAAAATATGCGGGTGGGACCTGTTGACGAGTTCCTCCAGCATTCAACCCGACACTGGGGTAATAAATACCGGTTTGTGCTCTTGCACTCGACTGTGCAGCCCTTAAAGCCGCATCAGCAGATTTCAAATTGGGATTTTTTTGCAGAGCTAAACGAACGATCTCATTGAGATCATTGGATTTATATAGGGTCCACCAATCAGCAGGAACATCCTTCCCATCGACATAGGATTGTGGAGATCCACCAATGACGTTTGGCACAGTAGTTAATTTCTGAGGTAATTCAGTGGCAGTGAGTTTATCTACTTTAGGGGCGCTAGGCTCCACAAAATCAGGGCCTGCTGCGCAACCAATCAGTAAGATCATCGATATAAGGCAAAACAACTCTTTATATCTGTGAAGCACCAAATGAATCATTTATCTTTACTCAATGAAGTTTCAAGTCAATACTAGATTATATTAGCACTGTAACGTTAAATGGCACTTCAATTTCTTGAGGTCCTTTTAGGGTTTGGGGAAACTACTCGCTTCTTTGAGTAAATCCTCTTCTAATTGAGCTAGTATTTTGCCAAGTGCGACTTGCTGAGCTTTTGCCATTGATTTTGCTGAGTTATCACTAATATTTTCACGTTGCGTATATTTTTTTCTAAAAAGAACATTATTTTTTCTAGCTCCGTCTGCGGAGCTTAAGAAATATTCAACCGTGAAGACGGCTGCAGGAGGTTGATTTTTCCGAAAATCAATATACATTTCATCGACTGTTCCCTGCAGCAAATACAGCGGCAATAATGAATTACCATTACTCACAGCAAATTGAAAAATACCAGCCTTATTTAACCATTGCCGAGTAGCTGCTGCTAACATTTCACTTGGTAATGTGATGTATTCGTTATAAAAATCTTTTTCGTAATTTTGATCATCTAATCGATAAACAAATGATTTTGAGTCAAAGGGTGAGGCAATACCTATGGTTCCCTGCGTGAGCCAAAAAGGTACTTGATTTGTTTTTTCTGGTCCCGCACGATCAGGCATCAGACGCCAATGTTGAACCTCGAGGGGTTTTTGCTGAATCGAGCAACTAACAATCATAGGGACTAATATTGTTAGTATCAATAATCTTAATTTCATTTTGAATTTACCTCAGGTAATTGAATTTTCGGCGGAGGTGAGCCCAATACCATCGATGCAGGATTACGGCTCAAGACCCTTGTTAGATCATTCATTTGCTCCGAGGTTTGTTTGATTTGTTCAATCGATAATTGCGTATCACCTTCAATACTATTTAACTTTTGTCTTAAGGCTAAAGCACTACTCGATGCTTGTTGGGTTAGTATCTCTAGGTCTTTATTGGTAACAATCTTATTTAAGTTATTAATGAGGGTATCTATATTTTGAATCGATTGATTGATGCCTCGAACATCTTTACCATTTCCTACAACTACCGTATTTAAGTTTGTTAAAAGGGTATTGATGTTTTGTTGTAATTTAACGATATCAAGATCATCGGTGGCACTAAGTGCTTTTTGTATGCCAGCCACAACTAAATCTGCTTGACTAGGCAATGATGGGACAACTGGATACTTTGGCTTCCAACTATAACTTAACTCAGGATAATTTTTTGCATCAGCTGAGGCATCAAAATCAATGTAGTTAACTCCTGTGATACCTGCAGATTTAACCCGGGCGCGTAAGTTGTTTTCAACTAACTCGTCAATGTTGCCTGTCAAATCTTCGGTATGAGGGACTTCAATTCGAATAACGACATATTGTTTTCGATCAGCAATTGCTGTTTTGGATTCGTACAAATTTCCTGATAAATCAATTTGGGTCACACTGCCTATTTTGACGCCACGATAACGAGCCGGCGCTCCAACCTCTAAACCTGTGACAGAGCCTGTCACGTAAGTTTCAATAATGGAGGTTTTTTTAGTAAATTGACCAGCGCCAAAGACTAAAGTTAACGCAATTAATAGGCCTATGCCGATCAGGACAAATAAACCTAGCCAGAAATAATGATCAGTTTGTTTTTTCATGTCAATGGAGTGCTAATTCGGTTAAAAAATTCATATACTTTTTTATTCTCAATTTGTGTTTTTAATATTTTAGGGTCGCCCTCTGCAATAATCCCCTGAGCATCTTTATCCAACATAATGACTCTATCAGCAATCGCTTCTATACTAGCAAGCTCATGCGTCACAATCACAAAAGTAATATCTAAATTCCTAGATAAATCAATTATGAGCTGATCCAAACCTGCTGAAGTAACCGGATCAAGGCCCGCCGAAGGCTCATCTAAAAATAATATCTTCGGATTAAGCGCCATCGCTCTAGCAATCGCAGCTCTTTTTTGCATACCACCACTAATTTCACTCGGCATCAAATGCTCATAGGGTAGCAAGCCAACTAAATCCAAGGTACAACGGGCAATCAAATTCATTTGATCTTCAGATAAGTCAGTATATTCCTCCATCATTAATTTGACGTTATCCAACAGATTCATTGATCCAAACAATGCCCCTTGTTGGTACATCACACCAAAGTTAAGCATTAAATTCTGACGATTTTGCCCTTGCGCCTGCGTTAAATCCTGTCCATTAATCAGTATTGAACCACTCAGTGGGGGATATAACCCAAAAAGATTTTTTAATAAACTTGATTTACCGCACCCTGACCCACCCAAAATTACAAAAATTTCTCCCGGATTTACCTCAAAATTCAGGTTTTTGGATAAGATTCGATCTCCATATCCGACAGTTAAGTTTTTCACGACAATCGGCTTCATTAAAAACCCGTCTTATACGAAATATAAGCAAAAATACCGTCTACTAATACGATGACCACAATACTACTGACGACGGCACGGGTTGTAGAGATGCCCACCGCTGCAGCTCCAGTTCCTGTTTGCATTCCTCTCATACACCCGATACTCGCGACGAGAATGCCAAAAATGATGGACTTGAGGACTCCCGAATAAATATCATTCAAGTTAATCATGTTAATAAGCCCCTTATAAGAGGTAATAAATGGAATCTGATATAAAGTCATTGTCAACATCACGGCAAGTACGCTGATCAGGTTGGCAAATAAAGTCAAAATTGGGACGACTAAGATACCGGCAATCACCCGTGGCATCACCAAAAATCGAATTGGGTTAATTCCTGCTGTAGTGAGGGCGTCCACTTCATTATTGACTGTCATTGTGCCAATTTCCGCAGCAAATGCTGCCGCTGATCGCCCAGCAAATAAAATGGCAGTGATCAATGGCCCCAGCTCCCGAAAGATCCCTTTGGAAACAAGCGGTGCGACATAACTCGATGCGCCATATTGTTGTAAACCAACGGCTGACTGAAACGCAAGAATGACTCCAATCAGAAAGGCGACTAGTGTAATGATCGGCAATGCAGATACCCCGGCTTGTGAAGCAGCAAAGATCATATCGCGCCAACGTAATTCAAGAGGTTTACGAATTACCCAAAAGAAACCATCAGTAACTTTTCCAATAAAACCAATCGAAGATTTAATATCACTTAAAAAGCTTGCCGTGCTTTTACCTATTTCAATAATCATGCCCTCACGGTATGGCTCCGTTGGGGCAGGGAAAAGTGTATCAATCGGCTGAAACCTATTTAAAAGTGTTTGGTATTTTTCATTTAAACCAATAATGTGTAATCGACCATGGGCTAGTTCTTGCCTACGTTTCATATGGATAAAATAACTGACCCCTGCATTATCAACATACTCGAGTTCGGAAGCGTTAACAATGAGTTCGGCGTTGACTGCTGAATTCGTTTTCAGCCAATCCTCTTGGCGCTTTCCAATGTCTTTCCAGATTGCTGCAACAGAATGCGTGTCTAATTTACCCCGCAGCGTCAGCTTCGCTTTTTGAGGTGTTAGTACTTCCCATATTGCTTGTGTGTCTTGCATCAGCAGGGTCTTAGGTTCAATCAAGATTTCTCAATATCCAAATGGGCCATTTATCAAGCATCACAACAATCCCCAGAAATCGAAGAGGAGAATTCTTAGCTCTTTTCAGATTAATGGTACTTAGAGGATTTAATTCAGGCTATGAAATCGATTGTATTTCATTCTGATGACTTCAGAAAGTGGTGGCCACATTTGCGACCACCACTGCATGAGGAAAAGTTACTTCTTCGGTATTACTGGGCAAAGAATATACGACTGATGCTTTGGTCCGGTATGCAAGGTCACTTCACCATCAAAAATTTCTGGTGGGCGATCACCAGGATGATTGTGGGTAAATGGCCCAACTCCAGTAAATGGATATTTCATATTAGACAGTCTAGCCCCAGTTGCTCCAGGGTAAACATAGTCTTTTCCTCGTACGGTGAGTCCAATACGATAACCCTTTGGAATCACGATACTAGTTGGCAAGATTTCAACATCTAACTCATAAACCTCACCCGGAGTCAGAAGCTCCTTTTTGGTGTGGGGATGATATGGGCGATATGGCAAAGACAGTTTAGGATCCAACTCACGATGGGATGCTCTCAACCAGCCTTGAGCAATCGGGGTGTTTGGATCTAATGCGCCTTGGAATGTGATTTCTTTCATATTCGGATCAAAGACTCGCATAATGATGAACATATCAGCATCTTGGGTGCTTGAAGATACAAATAATTTCGCCGCTAATTGACCCGTGATCTCCATTTCTTGCTCGAATGGCATGGTCAAAAAGGTGACGCCCTCAGATAAACCTTTGTAAGTCACCTGACTATCTTTGGCTACTTCGGTAGTTCCCAACATCGTCGTTGTAGCGTCAATGTACATTTTGGTCCATTGTGTTGAAGCTAATGGCCATGATGTGTCTGCACGCTCGACAAACTTTTCTCCAGGATGACGGACATTTAAGGAGACTTTCGGTTGTTGATCCCAACCATTTTTCTCACCCTTGAGGAAATAATCAAAGAACTTGAGCTGCATTAAACGACCATAGTCGGTGTAAAAATGCGTCCAATGCTCAATACCATGCATTTCTAACCATTTTTGCTTGGAAGCAGAGCGCACAAATCCTTCCACATTACCGCGCGTGTGCAAGCCTTGACCACCCCAGTTACCAGCGGATAAAAAAGGAACTTCAATTTTGTTATAGTCTGGCGTACGTGAAGTCCAAAACTCATCATCAAACTCATGTTTGAAGGTGAGGCCACCAAAATCAAATCGATTAGCGCCTAACTGTTCAGTAGTTAATGTGTCAGGTCCAGAAACCCAGTCGCCAGTAATCTTACTGCGGTGCCCATTCTTGCCTAAACCATACTGAACCGTCTTGACCTGCATGTCATACCAGTTCTCAATAAAGTTACACAAAATTCCGCCATGATGGCTAAGGTCACGGTAAAAATCATTCGCACCCTCCCAAATACACATTGCCGCTAAGTGCTTTGGTTGCAATGCGGCAACTTGCCACTGATTCATACCATAATAAGAAATTCCGTTGAGCCCGACTTTGCCATTTGACCAAGGCTGTACTCCAGCCCAATCAATACAAATCGCAAAATCTTTTGCCTCACGATCACTCCACAGTTCGACATACCCTGGTGAGCGTCCACAACCTCTAGAATCAACACGAATAACAACGTAATCCTCTGGAACCCATTTTTCAGGGTCAACTACTTCCCATGACTGAAATTGATTGGTGGTGTTTGCACCAACCTCAGGATAAGTTTCAATCATCTTGTCCCAACATGTTTTATAAATTTGCTCGAAATGCAAATATTTAGCATATGGTCCATAAGTCATAATGACCGGATATTTACCTTCTTTAATCGGACGAAATACGTCCGCACGAACTTCTATACCATCGTCCAACTTGATAGGAACATCCCAATCAATCTGCATACCAGCACGAACTTCAGACTTAAAACTACCCATATCAATCATCTCCTAATTCTTTATGAAAAAAAATATTTTTAATCATCTTGTGATTTATACAAGATGACATATCTATATTATATGTTTGTAATATTTAAAACTCTTCGTGCGTTAGCACCAAGCAGAGCAATACGCTCTCTATTTGTGAGAGGTGTTTCCATGACATGCCCTACAGGATCAATACTCCACGGAATTGGTTGATCCGTGCCAATCATTAACTGACTTGTCCCAACTTGATTCGCAAGGTGTTTTAAGGCCTCTGGTGTAAATACTAAGGTGTCAAAATACAATTGGCGAAGATATTCGGTAGGTTTTTTCTTAAGCACAATGGAGGTGTCACAATTGCCAGGGGATATAAAGCAACTGTAGTCCATGCGCGGTGCATATGAACCTAAGAAACCTCCGCCATGCGCCGCAATAAATTTAATCCGAGGGAATTTTTCTAAAGTGCCTTCATATATCAGGTGCTGTAATGCAATCGTTGTATCTAGTGGGTTACCAATCACATTAGACATCCAACCGTTACCTTTAAATCGCTTGGCAAGTTCCGGAGTACTTTGTGGGTGAATAAAAAACGCCGCGCCTAATTCTTGACCTTTCGCCCAAATGGGATCAAACATAGGGTCAGAGAACTCTATTCCAGCCACATTGGCTTGAATAGCGGCACCTTTCATACCTGGTGTTTTCATGATAGCTTCTAATTGCTTCACCGCTAAATCAGGAAACTGCATCGCTAAACATCCAAAAGCATTAAATCTCGTGGGATGTAAGGCACAAAGTTTTGCTAAGTTGTCATTATTAATACGACATATCTCTGTCGCTAGCTCACGATCTTTTCTATACCAAAATGTATTAACAGACAAAACTTGCATATCAATCCCCATGGCATCCATGGATTCCAGACGATCTTTTAATACCGTGTCATCCGTAAAAGAAAAATAATGCTGAGGGCCACCTTTTACAGCGCCATTAACAGATGCTCCAGTTCCAGCTAAGGCCACGGCTTCTTGGAAGAAGCAATGAGCATGCACATCGATCGTCTTTACTTTTTTTCCGTCAATGATCGTGGGCGCTCTCTTTGTTCCAGCTAACGGGTGCTTAAAACTGAGTAACGGATCATTACCAGCGTCTTTACCCCCAAGATCACGGGTTTGCGCAAATGCTGAACCTAACATCTCGCATGAGCAAAATGTAAGGCCTGAAAATACCGTATTCTTCAAAAACTTCCGTCTTGAACTCATCTCGTCTCCTTTTATGGGATTATTCCCTTTTCATCGATCGTAATGGATATCTACTAGTTACTACTATGAGGGTTTTCTCTGAGCCGTAAATATTTAGTGCTTCAGGATAATCAGCTGAGGCTAGGTAAGACCAGCCCACCCTCAGGAATCGGCATTCGAACAGCATTTAAAACTAAAGATACAAAACAAAAATAGCCTGCAGTAGCCAAGAGATCAATGATGACTTTTTCACCAAATCTTTCCAATGCAGCTTGATAGCTAGCGTCAGAAATATCTTTTTCAATCAATAATTCTGAGACAAAGTTATAAACTAAGGTTTGATCAGGATTCATATTCGCAGGTCTTTTGGCATATGCTATCGCATCAACAATCTCTGCACTCAAACCTAGTTCTAATCCAATTTTTCCGTGCGCGTGCCACTCATATTTTGCCGACCAAAATCGTGCAATCATGAGAATCGCCATTTCACGTAACTGAGCTGGCATGCTATTGTCAAACCGAATAATATCGCCAACCTGCATAATACGGTCGGCTAACGCTGGATTGCGAAGTAAGGCCGCAAAGGGTCCACGAACCGCACCCCGAGGACTCGATAATAATTTCTCAACAACAGCTTTTTGCTGATCCGTCATTTGATCTGCTGGAATACTTTGAAACCTTGGAGACTCCGCCATAAATACCTTTCTTATTGAATGATGGTTTGCATTAAGCGATATAAATCGTTTTGTCCTTCAAAGCCAATCCCTGGACGATCGGACAAATGAATCATACCGTCACTGATTTTTGCGTCATCATGAAAACCTGCAAATTGTCCAAAAACGTCTGGATAGGCTTCACATCCACCTAAACCAAAACCGGCAACAATAGCGAGTGTCATTAAATTTCCGCCATGTGGGAACACAGCTGTTCGACCCCATCCAAGTTCTTGCATCATCTGTAAAGTTTTAGCGAATTGAGTAATACCATAAGATTGGGGGACATCAATTTGAATAATGTCAGAGCTCGCTCGAAGTCGACCAAACTGAATTAAGTTTTTAATGTCGGGCGTTGAAAATAAATTTTCACCAGTAGCAATCGGCGCATCATAAATATCCACTAAGTCACTTAATAATTCGTAGTCAAGAGGATCAGTAGGCTCTTCGAGCCATCGAAGTCCATATGGCTTCAACGCCTTGGCATATTCCAACGCGACCGGTCGTTGCCAAGCGGCATTTGCATCGACGGCAAGTGATTGAGCCGATCCAAGGATTTGGATTGCAGCATCTATTCTTGCAAGGTCATCTTTAATCGGAGCGCCACCGACTTTAATTTTCATGACTTGATAACCTTCATTCATGCGCTTCTTGATTTCATCTTGTAACTGCTCAATGCCTTTTCCTGGGGCATACCACCCTCCCCCAACATAACAGGGTACATGAGAGGGTAATTCCCTGGGATGAAAATGCTGAGCTAATACGCTATACAGCGGTTGCTGTTCAATCTTCGCGACTAAATCCCAGAAAGCAACTTCTATAGTTCCAATGGGAACTGAACGTTCACTGTGCCCCCCAGGTTTCTCACGTTGCATCATGCAAGCAAGTACTTTGGTAGGATCAAAATTACTCCCAGCATCGTTGAGTAATGATTCTGGCTTTGCGGCTAAGATGCGCGGAATTAAACGGTTACGCATTTGCGCGCCACAGGCATAGCGCCCCGTTGAATTAAAAGCGTAACCGACGAGTGGGCGACCATCTCGAATCACATCTGAAATGACAGCAACAACCGAAGTGGTCATTTCTGAAAAATCAAAAGCCGCATTACGTAAATTACTTTTTAAAGGAACACTGATTTCCCGAATAGATGTAATCTTCAAAGAGGCAACCTGCTTTCTTTAAGTCAATGGGGCCGTAGAATACTTTAGGTAACCTGGTCGCATCTGAACCTTGGCATACCAAGCCTCCAGATTCTTCATCATTGGTCGCTCGATGGGTAAGTTATACCAACGGTAACAAAGCAAAGCCAAAGGAATATCAGCAATCGTAAAGATATTGCCAGCTATAAATGGTGTTTTACCCAGCTCTTTATCTAAGATGGACAAGATATTGATTAAAGTTTGACGCGTTGTCTCTAACTCAGTTAAATTTCTTTGATCTTGCGGAGTTCTCACCCAACCCCAAAACAATGTTCTCATCGGAGGCCAACCAACCGTGTTGTACCAGTCTAGCCATTGATCAATTTTGGCACATGTCTGCAAATTTTCTGGATAGAGCACTTTTTGGGTATCAAACTTGCGTGTGAGGTAACGCATAATGCTATGCGATTCCCAAAGAATAAATCCATCATCATCAATCGTTGGCACTAAACCATTTGGATTTTTACTCTTGTATTCATCAGTTTTATTGACACCATATTCCATCCCTGCGTCAATTCGATGGAAAGGTAAGTTCATATCCTCACAAGCCCATAGAACTTTTTGCACATTAATTGAATTTGTGCGTCCCCATATCGTTAATTCGCTCATTTTCGCCTTTTATCTTGTTATGTTTCACTTAATGATAAATCATTCGAAAAAAAATCCGATTACAATTTAATACATTCAAGCAGCAAAGCCTCTCTAGAACACTAAAGGAAAAATCAAATATGAACACAATGGAGACAAACCCCCTTGTTGAGAAACAATTAATTCGTGAAGTCGTCGAGAACTGGGTGGTATGGCGCGACTCAGGGCAATGGGAAAAGTTTAAAACTGTATGGCATAGCGACGGTGTCATGATGGCAACCTGGTTCCAAGGTCACTTTGAAGAGTTTATTAAAGTGACGATTGAAGGTTGGAACAAAGGCGTGAGCATTTTGCACTTTTTAGGTGGCTGTAGTGTTGAGCTCAATGGGGATCGTGCGATTGCCCAAACCAAAATGACGATTACTCAACGCGGTCCTGTTGATGGGGTCATCTGCGATGTGGTTTGTACTGGGCGTTTTTATGACTTTATGGAAAAGCGAGATGGTCGTTGGGGCGTTGTACTGCGTCAACCCATCTATGAAAAAGATCGTCTAAACCCTGTCGATCCAGCAGCTCACCTGGAATTAGATAAAAATCTTCTAGAACAATTTCCAGAAGGCTATCGTCACCTTGGGTATATTCAAACCAAACTAGGCTTTAAAGTGAAGTCAGATATGCCCCAACTCAAGGGACCCGCAGTGGAGGCTTTATATCAACGTGGGCAGGATTGGTTAAATCATGTCTAATCAATATCGACTGAATTTATTGAGAACTTTATTTCTCAGCTTATTTTGTATTAGCTTTTATACAAGCGCGCAAAATAATTTTCCCGATAAGCCTTTACATATTATTGTTCCTCAACCACCTGGGGGAGGCTTCGATTATGTCGGACGTGTACTTGCCGACAAAATGGCTCCGCTCATGAAAGAAAGCATGATTGTTGAAAACCGACCTGGCGTAGGAACTGTGGTCGGAACGGATTATGTAGCAAAACTTCCGCCAGACGGATATACAGCCGTCGTGGGCTCGATTTCGAATATCGTCATGAACCCGTGGCTGTATAAAAGCCTACCTTATGATCCTATGAAAGATTTTGTCCCAGTTGGGTTGGCGACTAGCTATAGCTATACCCTAGTAGGTCGTCAAGGTTTGCCATTTAATGATTTAAAAGGCCTGATTCAATATGCAAAAAATAATCCTGGCAAATTAACTTATGCTTCTGGTGGTAATGGTACGGGTCAACATGTATTAGCGGCAGCACTTTGGAATAAAGCAAGTGTTGACATTGTGCATGTGCCTTATAAGGGTGCTCAAGCGGCCTATACCGATATCATTGGTGGTCGTGTCGATTTATTTTTTGATCTATCACCAACTGTAAAACCACATATTGATGCGGGTAGCGTAGTTCCATACGCAACCTCAGGCGCCACACGTAATCCAAACCTACCCAATGTACCCACCATTATTGAAACAGGTGTGTCAAATATCCAACTTGAATCTTGGTTTGGTTTATTTGTTCCAGCAAAAACACCGCCAGAGATATTGGCGAAATGGCAAGATGCTCTTCAAAAAGTCGCTAATATGCCTGATGTCAAAGAGCGTTTTGAAAAAGCTGGCGGTAGGCCTATTTCACCGACAATCGCAGAGGTAAAAACACTGGTCCAAACGGACTATAACCGTTGGAAACAACTCATTAGTAACGCCAATATTAAAGCGGATTAACCACTTTTAATATACAGGTGCAAGAAGGAATATTGCACCTGTATAGATTAGCCGTTCAAGCAATACCCGATATTTTTCTTAAGAATATAGACAATTTCAAAACTTAAAAATACGAACTTGATCAATCAAGCTGGTTTTAAAATCTACGGATCTTAATCAGATCCAACGCTAACTGTTTTTCCCATACGTACTTCAACGGCGTTTTTAAGGAGCGCTGCGCTACGATATATTCCGTGCGCAAACTTGCCATAAGGCATCATTAAGAAAAATCCCATAACAAAACCGAGATGAACGCATAACAGGATACCCATATACCTTGTATCTCGCAAGATCAGCAACGCCAAACCCGAAATACTAATAGCTAATAAGGATGCAATAAACCCAAGATCCATTGGTTTTTGAGCGCTATCGCCATGAAGTTCATGTCTCTTAAGGTTGAGATAAAGGAGGCCTATCGGTCCAAAAATTAACCCAACTCCACCAATGGTACCTAACAAAACAGGTAAGCTCGTATATGCATAAGGAGCTACCCAACCGAAAAAATAATGATAAATAGTAGCTACACTGGTTGCAGCAAAACACAACATAAATCCATAAAACGTCATGTGATGAAAACGGCGTCTCCATAAGGAAAATGCATCATCGGCTTCATTACAACCTTGCTGATGTCCACCCCCTAAATTTTTTAAAGTGAGTACATCCATCGTTGCATCTTGAGCGGCTCCTGACACCATAGGGTCTGTGGAAATAGCTTTCCAAAAGTTAATGACGCCAATCAACATGGCAAGTGACATTGCAACGAAAACCACCCCAAAAAGCTGAGCCAAACTGTTATGCGGAAAAATGGCGTAAAAATTACCATCGAGATTACTATTAAATAGACTATTGGTTGAATTCAGTAAGCCAAATAAAAATAAAATAATCGCCGTAGAAGTTAACATCGATAAGGCAATAGCATTCTTCTGATAAAGATCACCCATCTTTGCTGGCCAAGCATAGGTCTGATAAGTCTCTAAACGAACTTTCGCCATTGCTTGAGGAATATTGACGCCAAATTCATTCGGTGGTGCGTATTGACATGCATGTAAACAAGCGCCACAGTTATGACACAAATTCGCCATGAAATGAATGTCTGCTAGATTAAAGTCTAAACGACGTGTCATCGATTGAAACGTTGCACAAAAACCCTCGCAATAACGGCAGGCATTGCAAATCTGCAGAACTCTTTTGACCTCGGTCACAGCAGCTGATGGTTCGGAAAAGTTCTTCGCGTCGGCAATTAAAGCATTAAGCTGCTGCATAGTTTTCTTTCATGTTCTTTACTGCATTTGCAGCTGACTGCCCTGCAATTCTTCCAAAAATGGTACCAATCGACATCCCAACACCTGCTGTGTATCCCTTGCCCAATACATTACCCGACATCAACTCGCCCGCAGAAAATAAGTTTGGACTTGGGTTACCGTTAAAAAATACTGCTGCGGTTTCGTCTGTTTTTAACCCTAAATAAGTAAATGTGATGCCGGGACGAAGTGGGTAAGCATAGAATGGGCCTTGCTCAATCGGCAACGCCCAATGTGTTTTTGCTGGCTCAATATTTTCGGTATGACAATCATCCATGATGTTGTGGTTAAAAGTTCCCACTTTGCAAGATTGGTTGTATTCGCTCACGGTTTGATTCAGTTGCGCTTCATCAAGCTTTAATTGCTGCGCAATTTCTGCAATCGTATTGCCTTTTATCGCTGGAAAAACTGAGGGCATAAATCGGCCAATAGCTTTCGAATCAATAATGGAGTATGCAATTTGACCTGGTTGAAGTGCAACTAATCTACCCCACAAGGCATATCGCTTAGGCCAAAAATCTTCACCCTCATCATAGAATCGTTTTGAAAATTGATTGACAACAATACCGAGGGAGACGCAGTCTAAGCGCGTACAAATACCACCATCGTATAAAGGTGATCTAGCATCAATTGCAACACAGTGTCCTTGGGTAGGATCACCAATTTGATCAACCCCTTGATCTAATAAATCTTTGAGGACATCACCACGATTAAAGCGCGTTCCCCGAATTAAAAAGTTATCAGCTGGCCACTCACCATTTTCATTTTGGCCCCAAGCTTGTCTTAACCACTCACGGTTTGATTCAAATCCACCACAAGCAAGGACACAGGCTTTTGATTGAAGTACTTCACCATTGTCTAAAACCAAACTATCAAATTTACCATCATGAATCACCACCTTTTTTACAGTTGCTTCATAGCGAATTTGAATCCCTAATTCTTCTGCGCTTCTAAAAAAAGCATTCACAAGGGCTTTGCCACCACCCATGAAAAAAGCATTCGTTCTCGCAACGTGTAAAGTGCCAGACAATGACGGTTGAAAATGAACGCCATGTTTACGCATCCAGTCACGCACAGTAGACGTGCCTCGAATAACAAGCCGAGCTAATTTTTCATTAGTGATTCCACCAGTGACCTTCAAGAGATCTTGCCAAAACTCTTCTTCGGAATAAGACTCAACCAGAACATCTTGAGGTTCATCGTGCATACAACGTAGATTTCGGGTGTGTACGGAATTACCTCCACGCCATTCTTTTGGAGCTGATTCGAGAATCATGACAGAAGCTCCAGCCTCGCGAGCAGTCAAGGCGGCACATAAAGCGGCGTTTCCACCACCAACAACAATGACATCAATCATGTAAGTCCTAATTTTTACTATCTGAAAATTATAGCCTTTTCAAAAAGCGTCTTCAGGATGACTAAATTTTAAAGCCACTAAATGTCTCTTTGGCAAAGATTTCTTCCATTGTTAATGGTTTTTTCAATAAGCCGTGCTCGCAAGAGTAGCGCATCAAAGTCTCTAGATTATGCTGAGTACCTTGAATGTTCCAGGGCCAAAAATCCTCCCCCATTTCAGAGCGAACTTGATCAAGATAGTAATTCATCCACGGGAACATCGATTTCAGAACAACGGTTTCTTTAAAGTCTTGATAAACCAATTTTTGTGAGGCTAAGAAAGATTTATATAAAGACATTGCAACCCAAGGGTGAGCTTCATAAATACTGCGCTTAATCACAATCACATGCATGATTGGGAAAATTTTTGTTTGACGGTAATACTCACGCTCAACTTCGCCATAATTCGGAAATAGTCGTTGAATATGTCCTTGACCATCTTTAAAGCATGAAGGCGTTCGAGCCGTATATAAGGCATCAATTTCGCCATCATGTAACATTTGCGATAAGGTTTGATGCGCAGCGATGGGCTCAACCTTGATATTCGGTGGTAACTGCAACTTAATCTTTTCACTACGCCCAGGCTGCTCAGCTCCGCCCGTGAAGTAATTGACTTGATCAAAAGGGACACCGTAACTATCTTGCAACATTCCACGGATCCACACCGCTGCCGTCATTTGAAATTCAGGAGTTCCCACCTTTTTACCAATTAAATCTTTTGGCTCTTTAATCCCAGAACGTGTATTGATAAAAATACCCGAATGGCGAAAAGCACATGATGGAAATACCGGAATGGCAATAAATGGTCTTTCTGGTTTTTGCAGGGACAGCATGTAAGACGACATCGATAATTCAGCCACATCAAACTCTTGATTGGCGAGCGTGCGATAAAAAATTTCCTCTACAGGCAAACTCAAGTAGTTGAGATCAATTCCTTCAGGAACAATGCTCCCTTCCATTAAGGCTCGCGTACGATCGTAATTCCAACAGGCTAGTGTTAATTGCAATTTTGACATAGGAGAATCAGTTAAGACTTAAAGGTCGTTTTCTCATAAAAATATGCGAGAGCTGCTTCAGCAACAATTTGATCTTCATGAGCCGTACCAGAACTAATTCCAATGCCACCCACAATTTGACCATCTACGGTGACTGGAAAACCACCACCAATAATGCTGAAATGACCACCATTCGTCACATGAATACCAAACGTTGATTTGCCAGGTTGGCAAAGCTCGTTATACACATGCGTACCTTTCCGAGCCACAGCTCCAGTAAAGGCTTTATCAATAGCAATCGGCGTACTACTGACCTTACCACCATCCATACGATCAAATGCCATTAAATGGCCCGACTCATCAGTGACAGCAATACACATCGGAATGTTCATCTCGAGCGATTTAATCGTCGCGCCTTCAATCAGAATCTTAGCTTCAGTAAGGGATAATCTTTTAATCGTTAACATCGGTTTCTCCAGTTAGTAAAATTATTCTTTAACAATGTTTTGTGTTGATAAAATCTTTTGATATTTAACAAATTCATTTTGCAACAATTTATTAAATGCATCTCGTGTTATGGAGCGTGGCTCTAATCCTTCTTCAATCAATCGACTCCGATTCGTTGGGTCTTTGACAATTTCATTAATCTCTTTATTAAGCATGTCCAAAATGGCTACCGGCGTTCCTTTAGGGGCAACAAAGCCAAACCAGCCTGAGGCATGAAATCCAGGAAGCGTATCAGAAATTAATGGGAACTCAGGATACTTCGTCATTTTTTCAGAGCCGGCAACTCCCAAAATTCTTAATTTGCCGCTTCTCTCATGTTGAATAATGGAAGGCATTGGATTAAACATAAATTGCACACTACCGCCGAGAAGATCATTGAGTCCTTGTGAACTGCCTTTGTATTGAACCTGAGTTGTTTGAATACCTGCCGTCATACCAAAGAGAATACCTGCTAAACCTTGCGTAGAAGCAGTTCCACCAGAAGCCCAATTGAGTTCATTCGGGTGGGCTTTTCCATAATCAACTAAATCTTTGATATTTTTAAATGGTAACTTTGGGTTCACGGCTAATACCAAAGGCGCGTCCGCAAAGAGTGCAATACCGGTGAAGTCCCCAATGGGGTCATACGGATGATTTTTAATGATCGATGGCGTCATCAAAAAAGTGGGGGTTGCTAATCCTAATGTGTAACCATCTGGAGCAGCCTTTGCTACAAAGTTCATCCCTATCGTATTACTACCACCACCACGATTTTCAATAATCACTGTTTGCTTAATCCGCAAACTCAGTTGTTGCCCAATCGAACGTGCGACTTGGTCTGCCCCACCCCCTACAGCATAAGGTACGATGATGGTGATGGGTTTTTTTGGATAATCAGACTGTGCATGAACGATACCGACGAACATCCAAAAACCAAGCAATAAAACTTTTAACGGGTTTACAAACCTCAAAACGAACTCCTCACTTAAATGGGAAATCCGTGGTTTTGAGATAAGCCTCTAAAGCTTTTAAATCATCACCACGAATTGGCGGATATGGCGGATATGGATCTCCCGCCGACAGACCCATTATTTTAAGCGATGCTTTCATGGTTGGTGTAAGTCCATGCCCCATCCAACGATTTGGATAACTCGCAAACTGTAATTGCAGACGGGTTGCCTCTGCAAGATCTCCTTTGATAAAGGCTTGAATCACTTTATTCGCCAAATAGGCGGCTGGCGGCGGAAGAGTAACTCCCGAACCACCAAGTTGCAACGTAATTAACAACATTTGCATGGTCGTAAAGTACTTGGCATGACCAGCAAGTTCAATCTCAGCAATCAAGCGGGATACACGAGATAAGTCTCTTGAACTTTCTTTTAGGTAATCAATACCTTTTAATTTCGATAAAGCAATGGTCGTTGGAATCGAAACATTGGCTCCAGGTCCTGGATTGAGATACAACACCATTGGAACTTTAATTTGATCTAGAACACACTGAAAATAATCTAATGTTTCTTGGTGTGAGGGCTCTCCACCGAATGCGCGTAAAGGAGCTAATAACTGCACTGCCTCAGCACCGAGATCTTGAGCGTAATGCGCAAGTTCAATCGCAATCTTATAGGATGGATGAGAAATTCCAACCGCAACTGGACATCTTTTACCTACGAATTCGATCGTTTTCTTGATCAGCTCTTTACGCTCTTCTAATTTCAAGTAATGATATTCTTGCGCCTCTACTCCAGCAGCAATGACCATAGCGGCATTACAGTCCTCGACGACATAGTTCACACCACTTTGAAGCAAGTGATAATCAACTTGCTGTTGATCGTTATAGGGCGTTAGTGGCGGAATAATTAATCCCGGTAATTTTAAATTCAAACTCATGATGTCTCCTCCAAATAATTCATTATCACTTAAACGTAAGCAGGCTTTTTATCTAATTGTTTTACCTGAAAACCAGCTACGTCTTTATAGTCATTCAAAATAGCTTCTAGTTCTGATTCACTAATAACATCTTCAATCTTATTAAACCGTTTTCCACCAGTTCTCTCATATACCACTTTAAGAATTGTATCCGGTGGATTGGCGCGGTTCATCAGAACGACTTTGCCGGTCGCTGCAACGCGCTCTTTATCGTACTCTTGAAGTGCCTTCTCATTCACTCCATGACGCTTAAATGCGCCCGTGATAAATCGCGCATCTAAGATCGTCTGACCTGCGCCATTAGATCCTCGTGGGTACATCGGATGTGCAGCGTCGCCCATTAAAGTAACTCGGCCATTTGTCCAGGTTGGTAATGGATCTCTATCTACCATCGGATAAACCATAAATTTTTCTGTTTTCTTAATCAGTCCTTTAATGTCTAACCAATCAAAATCCCATTTATCGTAGGCATCGTAAAAATCTTCTAACTTTGCTTCACCGTGGAAATTCCACTGATCTGGTTTTGGGCGAATTTGTGTGGCCACAAAATTCATCAACTGATTACCTTCGTTATCGATATTATTTCGGATTGGATAAACCATGATCTTACCTACGGGCATCCATCCTGCACGAATCGTATCTGCACCACTTAAAAATGGTTTAAATGGCGTGACGCCACGCCAAATTGTGTAACCAGAATAAACCGGTTCGCCCTCGTTGGGATACATCAAATGACGTAGTACAGAATTAATGCCATCACAGCCAATCATCACAGAGGATCGTACTGACGGTAAAGGCTCACCATCGCGATTCACAAAATGTGAGGTAACGCCGTTCTCATCCTGATCATATCCAACAAATTTATGATTTAAGGCAATGACATCTTCACCTAAACGCTCTTTTACAGCATCTAGCAAGAGCATTTGTAAATCACCCCGATGAATAGAAAATTGAGGCCACTTATAGCCGGCAGATTGACCTACTAGTTCACGATAAATCAGTTGACCATGATGGTTATAGTACGAAGCATCTTTAGTTCTGATGCCAACAGCATCTAATGCTGGTAATAAACCTAACTCTTCTAGTTCACGCACTGCATGAGGTAATAGATTGATTCCTGCGCCAAGTGGGAGTAACTGTTGAACAGATTCATAAATCCGACTTTTTATACCTATTTGATGCAAGCTGATTGCTAGAAATAAGCCGCCGATACCGCCACCAATGATGGCTACTTCAGTATCTTTTTCCATGAATGTTCCTTTAAAAAGTGATAAGGGTAATTTAATTGATATAAATAACTTTGTCTAATATCTAATAGTGTTAAATTAATACTTTAAATATATGACTCTGCTAAGAATATGGAACTTCGTCATCTAAGGTACTTTGTAATGGTCGCTCAAGAGGAGCATATGACGCGTGCGGCAGCCAAACTAGGTATCCAACAACCACCATTAAGTCAACAAATTCAAGCACTTGAGAAGGAACTGGGGGTGTCGTTATTGATCCGAAAGTCTCGGCGTATCGAGTTAAGCCCTGCGGGAAAAGTGTTTTTGGGAGATGCTCGAGACATCTTAGCTCGAGCTGATCAATCGATTCAACGTATACGACGCTTTGAAATGGGTGAAGAAGGCAGTATTCGATTAGGCTTTACAAGTTCTGCCTCACTGCATCATATGACGCCTGATTTAGTACGGCGATTCCGAGAAAGCTATCCACTCATTTCTGTGGAAATTGAAGAGGGTGCGGCGCATGATTTAATCAACGGTTTAGAGCAAGAAAGAATTGATATTGCTTTTTCTAGGTCCTCGGTTAAACCCTATCCAGGCATTTCAAGTATTGAACTTTTAAAAGAAGATATGGTGATTGCAATTCCGATTAATCATCCGCTAAGCTCTATACCGAATGGAGTTTTGAAACTGATTGATCTGAAAGATGAGAATTTTATTTTCTATCAACAAGTCAATGGCTCAGGCATTAAAGAAAATTTATTAAATGAGTGCCAACGCGTTGGTTTCGAACCAAAGTCGATCGAGATTGTTTATCGAATCATTGGGGCAATTCATCTTGTTGCCTCTGGACTGGGGATTGCGATTGTCCCCAAATCAATGCAATCGATACAAACGAATAGCGTGAGTTATAAAACCTTTCATCCGGACCATACCCTCACCGTTCCGCTCAGTATTGCTTACCGCGAAAATGCTTCGAAGTTGACAGTCAAAAGATTTTTAACTCTTTCTGATGCATTCAAACAAGAATGGCTCAAGAAGCATTAAGATAGTGGTTTTCCTAAGTTCTTATGTCGAATCAAAAATCCCCCTCTTTCGCTGCTTTTCAATTTGTTGGCTTTCGTTGGCATGTAGGAACCTATATGCTCGCAATGATGGCGGATAACGTTGAGCATGTCATCAGTTACTGGATGCTGTTTCAAAAATTTCATTCGCCAGAATTGGCCGGCTTTGCGGTACTCTCCCACTGGTTGCCATTTTTATTCTTTTCTGTCCCTGCTGGCGCCCTTGCGGATAAGTACGATCCACGTCGTTTAATTCAGGCAGGCATTACTTTATTTGCGATCTGCTCACTAGGCTGGGCATACCTATTCATTACTGACTCAGTAGAGCAATGGCATGCCATGGTGCTTTTAGTTCTGCATGGCTTTGCGGGTGTTTTATGGCATACGATTAGCCAAATTCTTTTATATGACATTGTTGAAGCGCCTTTCTTACCAAGTGCGGTTCGCATTTTAGCGAGTGCGCGCTACTTGGGTCTTCTCATTGGACCAGCCGTTGGCGCGTTACTTATGCTAACTCTCGGCCCTAAATATGGACTAGTTCTCAATGCATTTTTATACCTACCCACAATTCTTTGGCTGTGGAAAGCTCCCTATGGTCCTGCCTTTCGTAAGGGCGTAGAACCTGTGAAGCGCGCCGTTCGAGGTTTACGAGACATCATCGATACAATTCGTGATGTCTCTGGGAAAAGTACGATTTTTTCGATGATTCTGCTTGCTGGTACAGCCTCTTTCTTTGTAGGTAATGGCTACCAAGCGCAAATGCCAGGATTTGCAGATGATCTTGGACATGGTGATCCCGGCCTCTTATATAGTCTTTTATTAGGGGCTGATGCTGCTGGCGCACTCATCGCCGGGATTGTTTTAGAAAGTCGTGGATTACTAAAACCCCGCCCAAGAACCGCACTTATTCTAGCGATCATTTGGTGTTCGATATTGATCACTTTTGCACTAAACCAAAACTATTATTTTGCAATCGCTCTATTGCTTCTCTGTGGATTTTTTGAACTATCCTTTAACTCGATGGCGCAAAGCATTGTTCAAATTAATGCCCCCACAGAAATTCGGGGGCGTGTTGTAGGTCTATACAATATGGCTGCATTGGGGATGCGTGCGGGCTCCGGAGTGACCGTAGGACTCGTAGGTGGCATGATTGGTATTCATGCCTCTCTAGCCATTGCGGCGACTGCGTTAATGTTGCTGATTAGCTTTATTTTGCTGCGCTACGGGCGATCACTTTAACAAAAGCCCGAAATCAATCCCTTCTGCTATCCTAATTAAACTGT
>CAIPQU010000008.1 GCA_903867305.1 uncultured beta proteobacterium | reverse complement strand
AACCCTCGTCCGGTAAATCATTCGAGGGAGGCCGGGAAGTTGAGCCTAATGAATTCATCAAGGACATTCTCAAATCGCACTCATCAAGCGCAGACAGTTTCAGGCCAAGGCCCTCTGCAAGCAAACCAACATACACAAACTTTAATTGGATTTAATCATGCCCTTACTATCAAAATCAGACTGTGAGTCGAATTACTCACGACAATACAATTCGCAACCACATGGACTGGGCGCGACACGTGCAAACTTACTTAGATTACTGCGCTCGCTCGACTTGGTATCTTGGTCTACTCACGAGGAGTCAGGACGCTTAGACCGCAGAGCGTTTACACGCTTTGCAACTGGGTCAACTGCAGTATTCTCTAAGCGAGAAGTCGGTGAGGCTGAGACCTCTGCAGTCTCAATACTCATAGACTGCTCAGGCTCGATGATGGACTATGGGCGCATCAACATTGCTGAGTCAGTAACTATTCAACTGGCCCGACTCCTCGACAAGGCAAGGGTTGCATTTTGCATCACCGGTTTTTCAGGCCGAGGCAAATGGGAAGACTTAAAGGGTAGTGGCTCGAACGGTATTCGCACTCAGTCAATTAGAGTCGAGCATGTCCAGTACACACCATTTAAAACTTGGAAAGAAAATCTCGCCAAGGCATCCGCAAAGCTTGGGGCTATCGCCCAGTGCACATGGGGTTCGACACCTGACTACTCAGCTATCAGGCTCAAACTAGAGGAACTCGCCTCACGTGAGGAGAAAAGAAAAATTATGTTCTTAATCACCGATGCCGATGGATATGACCAAGTCCACATGCAACACCTGCAGTCGTTCGCTGATAAGCAACACATCAAAATAATTGCAATCGGTATCGGTCGCACTGATGTCGATAAGTGTTTTACGAACGGTGAGGACGTATCAAACGTCCATGACTTGGCGGGCGCATCTTTCAATAAACTCTTGAACGAACTGAGGTAAACATGTACATGCATACCGATGAGTCGGCATACGAGGCGATTAAGAATTATCAAAAGTTGCATGGGTTCGAGAGCTTTAATGAGGCTCTCGACGATATGCACAACGACTGGGATTACCTCGATGACGAGAACAAGAGTGCATGTGCTCTTTACATGCGAAACCTAAAACAACTAACCATCAAAGGATAAGAAAATGAAAACGTTATTAAATCATGCGGGGGGATTCAAGGAGTACTTGACCATAACACCTATCGAGTTCGACATGTTCGAGGTCAAGGTCGAGAGTAAGTTCGACGATGCAAAGAACCCTGATGCATTTCAAAAAAGGTATCAGGGCTTTGTGTCGATACAGGCTTTGCACCAGTTGCACGCTGACCTGACCGAACTCTTATTCTGACCTCTTACTTTGACACTAGTTCCATTAAACTGACAATGCGAAAACCTTCCCTTGGAAACTCGGGAGGGTTTTTTTTCGTTTGCAGTTTAACGTTTAAACGCTCATCAAAAAGAATCTCTGGGTTCGAAATACGTTCCGGTTATTTTATTGTAACCAAGCTTGGTTTCACCCTGCGTTCCTATCCATCTATAACGGCATTTCCAGACTGCCATCTCAACCATATTATCCTTTCCCCGGTGAATGGTGATACCGCAGTCAGCCTTGGCCCACCATGCCATTGAGCCTGATATTGCCATGCCGTCTGGTCTAGGCAAGTCCATGTTCGCCCTCGTAATCTTGGCGGGGTGAGCGACGAACCAGACGTGAACTCCGTATGCCTTTGCAAATGCTTGGACTCTCGTGAGCATTCCACTTATAAACTCTGTCTCTGCTTGTCCGCCCTTGTTGTCAATGTAGTTGTAAGGGTCAACCACCAGTCCTCGAATTCCTGTCCTTGCGACTGCAACCTTCGCCCTGTTTAAAATTGATTCAATGGTTGCCGGTTCAACGCTTTCTGAGTCGAGAAACATAAAGTGCTCTTCTACCCATTTAAACGCTTCGTTCTTATCTTTTTCGGTCATGCGATTACTGCCGTCAAAGAATCTTTTTTCTTTGTAAATCTCCATCAATCTGGAAATGTGAATTTCAGGCTGATTCTCGAATGAGCAAATTGCAAACTTCCAGTCGTTCGCTTTACCAAGGTTGACCATCAACTGGTCTACAAAATTAGATTTGCCGGACGATGGATACCCGGTCACTATCGTTAACTGGCCTTCTGCTACTGTATAAATTTCATCAACGTTTGAAAACCCGGTCGAGGTTCCGCTTCCCGTTCCCTTTGTGTATAGGTCGTTTAAACGGTCTGCAAACTTGGAAGCGGAAGATAACCCGGCAACCGGGTACGGCTCCGCACTGTTGATGATTCTAATAACTTCATCAGCGCCATCAAGTAAAAGGACTTCGTTTAAATCTTTCCTGCTGAACTTGGCAATGCGACATCTATCCTTTCCGATTCGTCTTGCGAGTTCCTCTGCCAATGCTTGGCCCGGGACATCTGTATCGGTCGCAATCACGATGTATGGAACCGATTGAAGAATATCAAACCCACTCCAGATGTAACTAAATTTCTTATCCTCTGTGGCATCTATCTTTCCATCGGATACCTTGATGGGAGCGCCACTGGGGACGGATAGGACATTGGGTATTTGACATTCCATCAATGACAATGCATCTATCTCGCCCTCGACAATCACAATGGGATTGCCGATTATTACCTTATCAATTCCAAAAAATTCTTGAGCGCCTCCGGTATCTTGAGTGAAATCTTTATCCTCAATGCTACGGTACTTGGATGCGACAAGCTTGCCGTTTTTAAAATAAGGAAACCCAATCGACTGCGTTGTCTTGTTTAAACGCTTGAAGTACTTCTCTGCGGAAAACAACTGCATGTAGTCCGCCGTCTTTTTTGATATGCCTCTCGATGTTAAAAAATCATAATGGTTGTTGCCTAAAAAATTCATTTCTGTCATGTTCATTTTTACTTCCTTCATTTTGTATACACCCGAACTTTTAACTGCTCCGCTGATAAGACAATGATGACAATGAAAAAGCAAGTAGTCATCCTTGCGGTCAATGTTCAAGTCTTTTTCGTTGGATTTCTTGCGCTCATGAGAGCAATTGGGACACTGCACACGTGCATGAGCATGCACTTGCAATGAAGAGATATACTCCTCAATCATAATTAAGCCTCGATTTAACGTTTGTTATCTGATTTATTTGCCTTCGGCGAGCGCAGTCTCAGATTACTCTTGCTAGATAGCCCGCCTGTTTTTATAGGCTTGATATGGTCTATATTTTTACCATCTCTATCTATGCCTTCCTTGTCAAACATACGTCTTGCACGTTGTCTCTCTATTTGTCCTTTATCATCGCCCCGCTGAAGCTGAGTCTTGTATTCGTTTTTATAATCACGTTTAGTTGCCATAAATATTCCTTGACGTTTGCTAATATTCTATATCGCCCCGAGGTTTTGTAACTGGGGGATTTCACCCAAAGGCTCCCCCTACCCCATAGGGGTTTGGAGGAGTTTCACCGCCCGGTAAGGGCATCTACATGTTAATTTCTTAACCCCCAGACTTGTAGATTCGGCTAGTCCTACGGATTGTTCGGGAGTTGCACCCTGAGCTTACGCATACCGTATAACCCTTTTATTCCACGCAGTCAGGTTGAACTCTTGCTATCGTGTGGAGTACGATATTGAAATAGAAAATAAAAAAAGCTTAAGACAAACCCCGATGGAACCCATACTTTTGGTATGCCCCCCTTATAGGGGTCGAGGTTTGACTTAAGCTTTCTTTATTGGGGTCCAGACCAATATGAATAAAACTATATCATAAAAAATATAATGCGGCGCAATAATTTTAAATTTTATTTGCTGAGCGTTTAAACGTCTTATGAACACCAGCGAGACGCCAGCGACGCAAAAAAAAAGAGAACGTCGTTTAAACGTTCTCAAAGATGGCAACTAACCATGAAGAATATTGTACCGAACTAATTGACATACGCAAATACGAACGGTATAATACAATCACTTAAACATGATTAAGCCTCCTGTTAAAGAGACTCCGGTCGGAAGAAGCCTCCCTATGTGGAGGCTTTTTTTTGTTGGTGCTCACATAAAGCAGTGTTTACCAAATTCATCTTATGATTTACCATAATCAAGCACCGGCGCTAACCCGGTGTGCACCAACGAATTAATTATAAGGCTGAGACTTCTATCTCGCATCTAGGGTTTTCTTTATCCACACCCATCCAGTAGATATGCTTTTCTTTTACTTGTCTATCGTTCTTATATGCCACATCCTGAAGCAAGTCTAATATAAGAGATTCATCCAAGTCTGGCCTTCTGGATGCGTACCAGATGCGAATCGTTACCGCTACGTCGGTTAAAAACATATCGCCTTTAGCTGTAACGCATTGACGTTTAAACGAGTCAGCGTAGGACAAGGCTTTCTCAGATTTTATCGAAGCTATTCTGCTTCCCATTCTCACAATTCTGCGACTGTTTGCTTTGGAACAAGGTTCACCAAATATTTTTAATGATAGTGTTTGCATAGTGTAAAAAGTTGTGATAGCATGTAGATTCTTAAACAGGAGGACTTAATGAAAATCACCAACAAGTTTAACGTTCCCGAAACGTTATTGGCATTGGCAAGCAAGCAGTACTACAGTAAAGGCAAGGCAGATTTCTCAGTGACTGAGATTATCTCCCCCCCGAGGATACAACGTTTGCGAACGAAACACTATCACGAGATGGAGCAAGATGTATCTGACATGTTGTGGTCATTGCTTGGCTCTGCCTTGCATGTGGTCGCAGAGCGCTCAGAGATAGCCAACCACGTTAACGAGGAGCGATTGTTCCTTGATATTGATGGAGTTACTTTATCCGGTGCGATTGATTTACAACACATCGACGGTAAGAACGTTGAAATTACGGACTACAAGTTCACCAGTGCATGGGCATTGCGAGCCGACAAGATTGATTGGGCGCAACAACAAAATATCTACGGATACATGGTTGAAAAACTAAAAGGCTTGAACGTTACGTCACTGAGAATCTGTGCCTTCGTGCGGGACTGGTCTAGGAGAGAGGCTCAAAGGAACCCTGACTACCCACAAGCGCCTATTCAAATTGTCCATATCCCTCTTTGGCCTATGGAAGAGACGGAGAAGTACATCAAGGAGCGCATCGACGTACACAGAAGCTCCAAGGTCAGCGCTGACTGGGACGAGGAGTTGCCCGAATGCACGAGCGATGAGAGATGGATTAGGGAGGAGAAGTTCGCCCTAAAGAAAGAGGGAAGAAAGACGGCGGTCAAACTGTTTGATGATATTCAAACGGCGACTGTATTTTTGTCTGTGTTGAAAGACAAGGACAAGCATTTTATCGAGCATAGAAAAGGAGAACCTATACGATGCGTGAATAATTTTTGTGGGGTGAATCAGTGGTGCAGTCAATACAAAAAAACAGAGGAAGAAAATGAAAACGAATGAAACGAGCGTGTACGCTAAATTGCAAGAGGCCAGAACAGAAATGTTAAGAAGGCCAATGAAGAAGTCCGGCAAGAATAAGTTTGCCGGGTATGAGTATTTTGAACTGGGAGACTTTATTCCCACCGCCCACGATGTGTTTAATAAAGTGGGTCTGTGCGGGGTTTTCTCTATATTTGATGGGGTAGCATCCCTTCAAGTCTACGAGAGCGCCACAGGGGCTTCTATAGGCTTCCAAGCACCCCTCGTGATGGCTCACAACCCGAAAGGTCAAGCCATTCAGGATTTGGGTAGCACTTTGACGTACCTTCGCCGCTACCTCTGGCTAATGGCCCTGGAGCTCACTGAGAACGATACGGTCGATGCAATCACAGACCCGCATGAGCAAGGCCGTTTAAACGCTTCAAAGCTTTTAGAAAACGTTGTAGCTCCCGATAAAACTCCTGACCCTAGCCGGGCTTTATTTGTCGATGGGCTGATAAGTCTTGGCGCTCAGATGACAACGCTTTCCGAACTGACATCTCTTTGGAAAGCCAACCAAACACAGATTGATGATTTGAAAAAGAATCATAAGTCTGAGTACACGAAACTGCAGAGTGAATTCGCAGTATTAAAAGAAAACTTTAAGGAGGATTAAATGGCATTCGAAACCAAACCACAGACCGGCGCTTTGTTCGCCAACAAGGTTAAAAAACACCCGAAAGCACCTGATTATCAAGGAGACTTATTGATTGATGTAAATCAGATGGAGGTCGTTAACGGCATGATGAAAATCAAACTCGCAGGTTGGAAGAAACAATCGGCAAGCGGAATTATGTTTTTATCCATAGCGGTAGACACGTATAAACCAAAAGAGCAACAACCCAAAACTCAGGAGAATGAAGATGAAGATGTCCCCTTCTAAGAAGCGTGGTAGACCACGTAAGAACGCTGAAGCCTCGAAAGGCTCTGAGCTAATAAAAGCAGAGCTAATAAAAGACGGCCTAATGAAAGACAACGCAAAGTTCATCCATAAGATTGCCGAACTTAACCATCAAATCATAGGATTTAGGGCGGTTATCTCTTACTTGGAAAACCATTTGAAGTTGGAGTCATCCCAATGACAAACGCACTAGGATTTGAATGCGTCAAGGTTGCCCTTAAGCAAGACCGCACCGGATTCATTCTTACTCTTAGTGTTCACCCTGATGAAATCCCGGAGGAGCTTATGAGGGATTTTGTCGGGGCGAGGTACATGTGCGCTCTTGCCCGTTTAAACAACGATGAGTCTGCGATACCTTACGACAACCGAGTTAAGAAATCCGCCCTTCTGTGTAAAACAACTATGTTTCACAACTGGTTGAAATACATAGGGGTAATTACTGATATACACGAGGAGTCCATTTACGAGCCAAGAGCGATTGAATTTATTTATGAGACATGCTCAATCGAATCTAGAACTGAGTTAAATGGAAACGCAAAAGCCCGAAAACATTTTGATGAAATGGTAGCTGAATATGAAAGATGGAAAACAGAACAAGAGCCGTTTTAAAACTGTCACCCCGGTGATGATTTATTTATCGCCTGATGATAAAAAGAAACTCAATGAATACGCACAAAAGAACAAGATTGCCTCAACTCAAATTGCGAGAGAGGGAATCCATATGCGATTGCAAGGAAGTGATAACCCATACAACCAAGGATTCAATGATGGATTGAATGAGGCGATGAGAATTGCAAAAGCAAATCATGGGGCGCAGATGAAGTTTCCATCTGGTAAATCATTTGCTGAGTACGTATGCGAGGACATTCAAACATACATGCGAGAAAAAATATGACAGAACAAGAACAAACACGATACCTATTTGGTATGTTCGCCTTTAATGGTTTGCTATCAAGACTTAATCCTGACGAGATTGATGTTGATGGTGTGTGGGACTTTGTGAATGTTGTAATGGAATCGGCTGATACAAAACCAGTCGGAATCATGGCAATCAAACCTAAGAAAAGGAAGGAATAATGGAAACTATTTTTGATGTGGTTTTACTTGGGGTTGTATTGGGATTTGCAATTTTCGGAGTTGTATGTTTGATTGGAATTATTTTTTTACTTAAAAAGGATTGAACATGGAAGAAGATTTATTACTAAAAGAATTGGACAATGTCAAGCAATTACTTGCCGGTGCAAATGAGGAAATAAGCATGCTTAGAATTAAAGCTTTGAACTTGCAAATGCTTGCTCAAGAATGCTTAATCATGACTAAAGATATTTTGGATTTAGTAGAACCAAAATGAAACTCATGCGTAATCCAAAAGCCACTCACATTGATTTTTTTCAACTGAAAGGATTGATTGAGTCAAATCCAAACGCTTGCCCTTGCAACATTGACATGATGCTTGAGAGGAATTGCAAGTTTTTGGTTGGCGAGTGGAAGCGTTTAAACGAGCGAATGAGTCTTGGTCAGCAAATACTTCTGAAGAATTTAGCGAAGCAACCGCAGTTCATTGTGCTTATCATTCACGGCGATACCGATAACGAAACAAATGTAACTAAGTTTGAACTTATCGACAAGAATGGTGAGTACATAACCATTGGTTATTCGTTTGAACAACTGAAGAATTTCATCACAGGTTGGTACAACTGGGCTAATGCCCAATAGGAGTCGTATGGAAAAAGAACACCCAGTCGAAGAAGTGGCGAAGGCAATCATGTCGTCTCTTGAGCAGTTTAAACGGCATGAGAGCTTAGATGTTATATCCGGCCTATCAATGGTTTTAACAACCTTGTTGGCGGAGATGGATATGAGCGAGGAGAAAGCTCTCTACTCATTCACGAAGTCTTTAGGCCAAGCATACCGCAGGGTAAAGGCAGTTAGAAAGGC
This sequence comes from uncultured beta proteobacterium, assembly GCA_903867305.1. Lineage (GTDB taxonomy): Bacteria > Pseudomonadota > Gammaproteobacteria > Burkholderiales > Burkholderiaceae > Polynucleobacter. Next base: position 725 of record CAIPQU010000008.1, on the reverse strand, counting down.
AATTGAAAATGCTCACTGAGGATGTAAATTACGCTATTTCATTCAGTGATGGATGCGATTACATCGTGCGTGAGATTAAACGGTACAGGCTGAAATTTCATCACACAACGAAAGAGCGAAGAGTTCTTGATAATTTAATTAAACATCTTGAAAAGGATGACACTAGTTCAAAGGAAAAGGAATGATTAATGAACTACCAACTGCGTTTCCTTGGACGCATGGCGATATGACCTGTACAGGCATGACATTGCGTGACTACTTTGCGGCTAGAGCTATGGGAACTCTTATTGAAGGTAGAGGGTCTGCTAATTTGAACCAAAGCGGTTACAAAGCAGTTTCAATTATGGCTTACCAAATGGCAGATGAAATGATAAAAGCAAGGGGACAAGCATGAAATACAACGCAGAGCAAGTGGCCTTTATGTTGCATGAGGCGATAGATGAAAACCGCGAGTACAAGTCATGGCATTGCAGTACTCAGCACCTTATGACCCTTGTTGAGAGGGTTGTTGCCGAGGAGCGTGAGGCGTGTGCAAAGGTCGCAGATGGATGGCCTGACTACGATGTACAGGGGTTGGCAGAAGCAATCAGAGCAAGGGGACAAGAATGAAAACAAAACAGGAAATTAAAGAAGAGATTATTGAACTCTATGGTGCATTCAAAGCGTTGAAAGATGCAATGAACCATTTGCACAACCAACAGATGGATATCCCAAAGAAAATGTTT
>CAIPQU010000007.1 GCA_903867305.1 uncultured beta proteobacterium | reverse complement strand
TCTTTGTAGGGAGCACTAAATCTCTTCCAGTGATCAACTGCGCGTGCCAGTCTTGCCGCAACTTGTGGGTTAATTTTATCGAGCTCAAGCAGACTTTCTGACCAAAATTGATAACCCTTCCCTGAGACATCATGGAAGCCTGCGGGGTTATTCATGCAAAAAGCATGGATTAAACTTCGCACACGATTGGGGTTACGCAAATGAAATGCCGGATGAGATTGTAATGATTTTACTTGGTCGATTAAATTGATTTTTGGATTGGGTTGCTGGGATGCTTGAATCGCGAACCATTTATCGATAGCCAAGTCATCAGCTTCATAGTGCTTGTAATACATGGATAGACAATCACTTGCTTGTGGGGCAGAATTTTGTACTAAAGCTACCAAAGCTGCTAATCGATCAGTCATATTATTGCTCGCATTAAATTGACGCAAAGCAAGGTCAGCCCCTTCTGAAGGGTGGGATTCGATGATCATTTGAAGCGCTAAATTTTTAAGCGCTCTTTTTCCGGCCTGTTCCGGACTTGGGGAGTACTTTTCTAGGGTTTGGTGTTGATCGTATATCTGTTGCCAAGTATCACTCAACGAGGAGGCCATGGATTGCCGGAAAACTTTCCTTGACTGATGAATTTCCTGAGGATTGACTTCGTTAACTTGTTCATGGAGATAGGTTTCAGCTGGCAGGGTAAAAATTAATTCTTTAAACGCTGGATCTAACTGAGGGTTTAATAAGAGCTGTTGCCAAATCTGAATCAGTTCTGTAGTCGGAGCCTCATGATTCAAAATTGATCTTATCGCTATTTTTTGACCTGCTTCCCATTGGTTGAAAGGGTTATCGTCGCTGGCATATAAAAAATAGAGATCAGATAAACTCTGCTCAAATTGCAAAATAATCGGAGCAGAAAAATCTCGATTGATAGAAAGCGTTGGTTTTGACGGAAGATCATTAAACGAAAAGGTTTGTGATTTTTCTTTTAATTCGATCAAAAATTCATCGCTTGGGGTCTTATCCGTCAAGAGTTTTGTTTTTAACGGGATATGAAACAAGGGTTTTGTTTCTTGTCCTGGGGTTGCTGGACAAGATTGTGACAGGGTGATGGAGTACTGCTGATTTGTGGTATCGAATTTTTCTTCAACGGTCACATGAGGCGTACCAGCATAGCTATACCAGTGTTTAAACTGCTCTAGAGATAGACCATTAGCATCCGACATGGCTGCAATAAAATCATCGCACGTTACTGCCTGACCATCATGGCGATGGAAATATAAATCCATACCTTTTCTGAAGCCTTGTTCACCGAGCAAGGTATGTTGCATACGGATAATTTCTGCACCTTTTTCATAAATCGTTACGGTATAAAAATTGTTAATTTCTTGGTAACTATTGGGCCGAATTGGGTGAGCCATTGGACCAGCATCTTCTGGGAACTGAACTTGTCGAAGTAAGCGAACATCCTCGATTCGTTTGACCGCCCGACCGGACGCCGAGCCCATGAGGTCAGCAGAAAATTCTTGATCTCGGAAGACCGTTAGGCCTTCTTTTAAAGACAATTGGAACCAATCACGGCAAGTGACACGGTTTCCTGTCCAGTTATGGAAGTATTCATGTCCAACAACACTTTCGATATTAGCGAAGTCAGTATCTGTAGCACTTTGCTCATCGGCGAGAACATATTTTGTATTAAATATATTGAGCCCCTTGTTCTCCATGGCACCCATATTGAAATCACCTACTGCAACAATCATAAAGCGCTCTAGGTCTAGTTCTAGACCAAAGCGTTTTTCATCCCATTCAATAGCTTTGATCAGAGACTGCATGGCATGTTCAGTTTTCGACAAATCTTTTTCTCGCACCCAAACTTGCAACAGTTTTTTTACTCCAGACTGGGTCGTAATCTCTCGCTCGATAGCGCTGAGCTTTCCGGCGACGATCGCGAATAAATAGCAAGGTTTATAAAAAGGGTCTTGCCAAAGAGCTGTATGCATCCCATTGGCAAGATCATTTTGCTCGACTAAGTTACCATTGGATAAAAGAACGGGATACTGTTCTTTATTGGCAGTCAGTCTGACCTTATATTTAGTCAGTACATCTGGTTGATCCAGAAAATAGGTGATTTTTCTAAAGCCTTCAGCCTCACATTGGGTAAAAAAATTACCTCCTGAGACATATAAACCCATCAAACTCGTATTCTGATCGGGATGATTGGCGCAAACAATCTCTAAAAGGCCGGAGTCTGGCAAATTATGTAAGATCAGGGATTGAGAGGAAACTTCAAACTCTTTAAAGGCAGAGCCATCCAAATTTACTGAAAGGAGCTCTAAATCCTCTCCATGAAGCACCAAAGAGCCTGCCGACAATCGTTGAAGCTGAATTTTCGAGCCAACAATGGTTTTAATCGGGTTTAGGGCGAAATTTAGCTCGACAGAGGAAAATGAGAAATTCGGCGGGCGATATTGGTCGCGATAAAAAGTGATTGAATTTTCTGTTCTAGTCATAAAGTGATTGTATTGCTTCTACCAGATAGGCTGTTGAAGTAAAAATTCCATTATTACAGGCATATTGATACATAGTTAAATACTATCGATTTATTTAATAAATACAATTTTCCTATTTTGGGTTTTACTCATACACTTCCACTATCGCTGCTTCGAATCATGTAGGGAAGCGATACAAGTGTTTTTTCAACTAAAAAGGAGTAATTTATGCCCACTTTAAAAGGTACTAAAACAGAACAGTGCTTGAAAGATGCCTTCGCTGGCGAATCACAAGCCAATCGTCGTTATTTATATTTCGCGAACAAAGCAGACGTAGAAGGACAAAATGATGTTGCTTCATTATTTCGTTCAACTGCTGAAGGCGAAACTGGTCATGCACACGGACACTTAGAGTTTTTAGAAATGTCTGGTGACCCAGCAACTGGAATGCCAATCAAATCCTCTAAAGATTGTTTAGCTTCGGCTGTCGCAGGTGAAACTCATGAGTACACCGATATGTATCCAGGAATGGCGAAGACTGCACGTGAAGAAGGTTTTGATGAGATTGCTGACTGGTTTGAAACATTAGCCAAAGCAGAGCGTTCACACGCAAATCGTTATCAAAAAGCTTTAGACGCATATGTAGACTAATTCGTTTAGGATTTTTTTAAGATTCCTGTGAAAATCGGGAATCTTCTAAAGAGTCTTATTTACAGAGTACGAAACAATTAAAGGAATCAACATGAGTCGAGAAGGCAACTTAGAGGCACCAACCAGACATCCTCTAGATTGGAAAAATCCAGAGTTCTATAGTGAGGAAAGTTTAAACGTTGAACTTGAACGCGTTTTTGATATTTGTCACGGCTGTCGCCGTTGTGTGAGTTTGTGTGGTTCTTTCCCTACCTTATTTGATTTGATTGATGCCACCGAAGATGGTGAAGTTCATGGCGTCAGTAAGTCAGACTATGGCAGCGTTGTGGATCAATGTTATTTATGTGATTTGTGTTACATGACTAAATGTCCGTATACGCCGCCTCATCCTTGGAATTTGGATTTTCCGCATTTGATGCTTCGCGCTAAAGCTATTAAGCACAAAAAAGGCGAAGATAATTTCCGTGACAACTTACTTTCTTCCACCGATAAAATTGGGATGTTTGCTGGTATACCAGTGGTGACTCAAGTTGTGAATGCGGTGAATCACAATAGTCTTGCGAGAAGTGTCATGGAGTCCACTTTAGGGGTTGATAAAAATGCTTGGCTGCCAGATTTTGCGCCGAAAAAATTTAAGCAACTTGCCAAAGTATCGAATCAATGGGAAATCAAAAACGGAGAGAAGACCCCAGGTAAAGTTGCTGTCTATGCCACTTGCTTTGTCAACTATAACGAGCCAGGTATTGGGCAAGACTTATTAAATATTCTGAATCATAATGAAATTCCTTATCAAGTTGTTGATAAAGAAGCTTGTTGCGGTATGCCAAAACTCGAGTTAGGTAATTTAGATGAGGTTGAAAATCTCAAGAATATCAATATTCCACAACTTGTGAAATTGGCTAGAGAGGGCTATGCGATTGTGACACCGATTCCTTCCTGTACTTTAATGTTTAAACAAGAGTTGCCGCTCATGTTTCCCGATGATGCTGACGTGCAACTCGTCAAAGAAGCGATGTGGGACCCATTTGAATATTTCATTAGTCGTAAAAAAGATGGTTTGCTAAAAACTGAATTTCCGAAGTCCTTGGGGAAGGTTAGTTATCACGTACCTTGTCATTCAAGGGTGCAAAACGTCGGTAAAAAGACTGCTGAAACCTTACAAATGATTCCTAATACGGAAGTCAACGTAGTGGAAAGATGTTCGGGACATTCGGGAACATGGGGAGTCAAAAAAGAGTTTCATGCCATGTCCATGAAGATTGGCAAGCCAGTATTTAAGAGTATGGCCAATAATGAGCCAGACTATATCAGTTCTGATTGTCAATTAGCGGGTCATCACATTGAACAAGGGATGGAAGAGGCGGGTTTAAAGTCTGCACAAATGGAACATCCTTTGTCACTAGTTGCCATTGCTTATGGAATAAAAAATTAAATTTGAAAGACTTATGAAAGAAATTAACATGCCCAAAATTACTCGTGATCAATTGATGACCTTAGAGGCTTATCATAAGGCGCGTCCGCAAATCAGAGAGCAAGCGATAGCCTTGCGTAAGTTACGTACAGTTGCTCTTGGTGAGCATTTAAACCTCATCTTTGAAAATGAATTTCTCATGAAGTATCAAATACAAGAGATGCTACGTGTTGAGAAAGTATTTACAGAAGAGGGTATGCAAGACGAATTAGATGCATATAACCCATTGATACCGGACGGATCAAATTTTAAAGCAACGATGATGTTGGAATATCCGAACGAAGCAGATCGTCGGGTTGCTTTAGCGAAATTAGTGAATGTTGAGCATCAAATGTTTATCCAAGTCGAGGGCCAAGCGCGTGTTTATGCCATCGCTGATGAAGATTTAAGTAGATCCACTGAACATAAGACATCTGCCGTTCACTTTTTACGATATGAGCTCACGCTTGATATGAAAAAAGCGCTACAAGCAGGAGCGCAAATGATGGTGGGTTGTGATCACCTTGAATATCCAATGCATGTAGAGACGCTTCCAGAGGAAACTTTAGCATCCCTACTGACAGACTTGTCATGAACTTTAAATATCATAAATAAATAAAAAACGCGGTTGATGCCGCGTTTTTTATTGGATAATCGATGTGTGAAATTAAAAAACATTATTGACTTTGTATTGCTTAGCGCACTTTGGGGGATGTCCTACGTTTTCATCCGTTTAACAGTGGGTTATGTAGAGCCCATCGTCATGGCAGAATCGCGATTAGTTATTGGAGCACTAGGCATTGGTATTTTTGCGATCTTTAAAAAAAGTTGGCATAGCAACATCATTCCTTTAAAGAAGGACCTTCCTCGGATTACTTTGATCGCAAGTTTAAACTCAGTCATACCATTTGCCTTGTTTACCTATGCGATGCAATATTTGAATGCTGGCATGGGGTCTATTTTGAACTCAACATCACCCATATGGACTGCAGTTATTGGTGCTATTTGGTTAAAAGACCGTTTAAGTCTTAGTCGAATCATTGGCTTATTTTTAGGTTTTTCAGGCATCGTATTTTTGATGTGGGGGAAAGCTCACTTTTCAGTGGGTGGCCTAGGCTTACCAATATTGGCAAGTCTAGGCGTGACTTTCTCATACGGTATAGCGACGAACTATATTAAGCTTTATGGGCAGGGTATACAACCGATTAGTATGGCATTTTCTAGCATGGTTATTGGTTCGCTCATGCTGGCGATACCTGCCTTAATGCATATGCCTACAGAGCCTTTGCCGCCATTAGTTTGGTTAGGTATTCTGGGATTAGGTATTGGATCCACATCGATAGCCTATGTTTTGTTTTATCGATTAATTGAAGAGGCTGGTCCGACAGTTGCCATTACCGTCACATTCTTAGTTCCTGTATTTAGTATCTTGTGGGGCGATATCTTCCTCGATGAAAAGCTAACTTGGCAAATATTTATAGGTGGCGTCATTATTTTGTTGGGTACTGCGCTTGCAGTTGGTTTACTTCCTTTGAAAAAGAAAGTGGTTTTGAATCTTTAATTTTTCTCAAAGATTAAATTTGATAAACTCTTGAGCTGCTTGAGTTTGAGGATTTTGGAAAAAAAGATGGGTAGGACGATGTTCCTGAATTTTTCCTTGATCGATATAAACGACATGATCACAAAGTCGTTTGACTTGCGCTAAGTCATGGGAAGCAATCATAAAATGAATCCCTTGTTTTGTTAATTCTAAAATTTTAGACTCAATGAACTGAGTTGAGGCGGGGTCAAGGCTTGCCGTTGGTTCATCGAGCAGCCAAAGTTTTGCACCCATCAGATGAGCTCTTGCAAGAGCTAGTCGTTGTTTTTCACCCGCAGATAGTTTTGTGGCAGGCTGATCTCTGAGATGATTTAAATGAAATTCCTCAATGACTTGATTGATTTGATCATTCTTTAAATCAGGGTAGACATCTTTTAATAATTGTAAGTGGTGATAGACCGACATTTTGATCATGGGAGTTTGATGCAAAACCATGACAACATCATCATAAGGAATTGACATATTAAATTGCTGATCTTGAATGAGACCTGCGATGACCTTTAATAAGGTGGTTTTTCCAGAACCATTGGAACCAATCACACCGGTGATCGAGTGACACTGTATATTCTGATTCGTAATATCAAGAATATGACGATCATTATTAATCACCTGAATGTGATTGAGAACTAGATTAGCCATATTTATTCTCCGCCATTTTTTTGATCACATAGGCTAAAAAATTGACGATCAGAACAACGAGGATCAGAACAATTCCTAGTGAGAGAGCAAGAGAAAGATCACCCTTACTTGTTTCAAGAGAGATTGCCGTTGTCATGGTCCGGGTGTGATGTGAAATGTTGCCGCCAACAATCATGACTGCACCCACTTCTGATATAGCTCGACCAAATCCTGCCAAAAGGGCGATTACCAAAGAAAAACGGCAGTCCCATAAAATCCATTTAATCTGTTGAAACAATTTTAAGCGTAAAGATAAAAAAGTTTCACGATGTATTTGCCAAGCATCGTGAGTAATTTGTCGAGATATTGCTGCAATTAAAGGGGTAGTTAACAAGGTTTGTGCAATGATCATCCCAGGAATCGTAAAAAGTAGCCCTAGGTTACCGAGCGGCCCAGTTCGTGAGAGTAAAAGATAGACTAGGACACCGATAATGACCGTAGGAACATTCATGAGAGTATTCGTAATCGTAATACACAAATCACGCCCCGGAAAATTAGATACTGCCAAAAGGGTTCCCAAAGGAAGGCCTAAAACAGCACCAATGATGAGCGCAGTAAAACTAACACTCAGCGAAGTAAAAACAATTTGCCAAACATCTCCATTGAAATGTATAACAGCGATAAATGCTTGGGAAATGGTCTGCAACATATTTAAGGTTTAGCGTTCGGGAAGAAAAGTTGCTCACCATTGATTTGATAGGCAGCAATCGTCTTTTGGCCTAGAGGGGAGATAAGCCAGTCGATAAATGTCTGACCATCTTCTTTTTTGATATGTGAATATTTGTCGGGATTGACAAGCATGACCCCATATTGATTAAAAAGTTTGGGATCTCCTTGAACAAGTAGCTTGAGTTGCCCACGATTTTTAAAAGAAATCCAAGTGCCCCGATCAGTCAGAATATAGGCATCCATGGCAGAGGCCGTATTTAAAGAAGACCCCATCCCGGAGCCAGTTTCTTTATACCATTGATCCTTTTGTGAATTGGGTTCTACATGAGCATCTTTCCAGTAACGAAGTTCCGCAGCATGGGTGCCGCTTTTATCCCCTCGAGAGATAAAGTTAGATTTTTTTGAATAAATCAATTCGAGTGATTTTTGAATCGAGTTCGTTTGTGTAATCTTTGCTGGGTCGTTTTCTGGGCCCACTAATACAAAATCGTTGTACATCACATCGAATCTCTTTTTACTATAGCCTTCACTTAAGAATTTTTCTTCTGCAACACGGTCATGAACGAAGACTACATCTGCATCACCTCTGCGACCAATATCAAGAGCCTGACCAGTACCAACGGCAATCACTTTGACCTGAGTACCTGAAGTTTTTTCATAGATGGGTAATAAGTAATTAAACAAACCGGACTGCTCTGTTGACGTGGTTGAAGATACAACAATACTTTTTTGCGCGAAACAGAGCTGACTGAAGGGCAATGTCAACAGGAAACTACTGATTAATAGTCGCAAAAATTTCATGAATAAAAGAGCCTTTTTAAATTCATTTGAGAGGTGATCATATTCTAACAATGTGCACACTACAGCTTGATTCTTCAACTACTTTGGTCATGATGGATCGCCATGGAACAACACGATTAGGAATTTCTTTACTTGCACCGATCAGAATGACAGAGGCATCATTGTCTCTAGCAAATTCAATAATCCGAGTTGCTGGATCCATTGATTCTAAGACATGATAAGAGATTCTTTCAATAGACATTTGAAGTGGCTTCGCCCAATCCATTAAGCGTACCAGATGGCTTCTAAAAATCCCACTCGTCGAGTCTATTTCACGAGTACCTTCAAAGCTTGGTGTATTGCCCAGAATATGTATGCAAGAAATTCGACCCTCAGGAAAGACCCGCATGATATTTAGGGCAGCCCGTTGCATGCGTTCAAACATTTCTACATTCCCTGAACTCATATCGATTGCTACCACCATCAAGGGCGCTTGCTCATAAATAGTCGAGCTTTTTAAAATCGGTGATGGTTCATACCCAGCCACTTTAAGCCAACATCGAAAGCTTTCCCATGCGGACAAAGGAGTCATACGATGTGCTCGCTCTGTTAATTTAACAGCCTCAGGTTCTCTCAGCAATTGACGTAGGTGGGTTGCGCTTTGGAAGCGATCTTTTGCAAAGGGTTCCATACAGCGTAGAATGATTTCCTGCAACCAGGCAGGAGTATCTTTTCGAATTGCTCGTGGGGGTATGGGTTGAGACCAAAAGCGTTTTTTTAAACCATTCAGTGTTTGTGGGTTATCGAAAGGTAAGCTACCCGTAAGTATTTCGTAAAGAATGACACCAACGGAAAAAATATCACTTCGTAAATCATTTCTTACTCCTGCAATTTGTTCTGGAGAGATATATGGTGCTGAGCCAATTCCTTTGCGCATTTCTTCAGCTAATAAATCTGGATAACGAGAATGATGGGCTAGCCCAAAATCGATGATATACGTTTGAAGATCTTGGTCAATGAGAATGTTATCGGGCTTTAAGTCAAGGTGAATAACTTCTTGATGATGTAGGGTTTGAATGGCTTTTGCTAAATTGATGGCAATTGTGATGACACGGTCGATGGGTAATTGTTTTTCGATGAGGATCATCGACTCCAAAGATGTTCCAGGAACTTTTTCCATCGCAATATATGGATTGAGGGCCATATTCCCACCTGCAATAAAACGCGGAACATAGGGGCTATCAAGACTTCTCATGATCGTGAGCTCTGTTTCAAAGCAAATTAAATTTTCAACAGGTTGGTCTTTACCCACCCTTGGAATTTTTAAAAGTACTTCGCGTTGTGTATCCACTTGAATAGCTTTTTTGAGAATTGCCATTCCACCGAGATAGACTTCTTCACCAATCAGAAAGCCATCAACAATTTTCCCGACTTGAAATATTTCGTCAACTGCTTCAATTTTGATAGCGTAGGGAGATTCCGTTTGGAAAAAAGAGAGCATGGTGGAAAGTTTGGCTACCCTTTTAAAAGTCGTTCTGCAAGTTCATTAGGCAATCCAGCAGATCGCACTTTATCAGCGGCCAAAAAATGGTTATAAGAGACTCGATGGAAATGCATTGTTTCTTTTTTCGAATCGAAGATTAAGTAATTTGCTTTAGGATTTCCGTCTCTCGGTTGACCGACTGACCCAGCAATCGCCACCCATCGCCGATGACGTCCCGTTGGAATTTCATCTCCAGCATGGGGGCTAAAACGAATTAATTTTCCGACGGAGCTTTGATAAAAAAGTGCTTGGTCATGTACATGGCCAGAAAACGTATAAATTTTTCCAGAAGACTCAGCACTTCTCCAGGCGGAAAGACCATCGTCTACATAATGCCAAGATTCTGGCTGGTATGCAGAGGCATGCACATAGCATCGATCGTCTTCATAAATGATGAGTGGAAGATGCTGTAAAAAATAGCGTTCTTCTTTACTGAGTTTAGATGTTGTCCAATCTATTGCCATTTGTGCAATGGGATTCATGCTTGGCGATGGATCATCATAACAAGCCGTATCATGATTACCTCTCAAGGCAACTGCTTTACCTAGGGCAATCAGATCTTGGATTCTTTGTAAAACCTCACATGGATTTGCGTTATATCCGACAAGGTCTCCAAGAAACACATAACGAGAGGCACCTTGTTGATTAGCATGTTCAAGACAGGCATCCAAGGCTTCTAAATTACTATGAATATCAGCAAAGAAGGCGATACGGTGGGTATTCATATCTATCATCATAAGAGAAAGATGGCAAAAAGTCCTCAAACGACAAAAATACATTTTTTAACTTTTGGAGATATTCATGATGTGTCAGGGACTGATGACTGTTTTAGGCTGTTAGATCGAACTACCGGTTCTTCAGGGAAGGGATAGACCTTTTCAAACCAAGAAGATGGCTCGCATGAAAATACAAGAATAGAAATCGCCAGATCGGCGATTTCTGTTAGTCTTGGTCTAGTTTTAGATGTAAGTCGGTGACTGCGCCTAAGCTCGCTGAGCTAGCCAGCTTTGCGTATTTTGCTAAGACACCTCTGGTATAACGTGGCTTTGGTTTTACCCATAATGCTCGACGTTTTGCTATTTCTGCTTCAGGAACGTTTAATTGGATTAATAGTAGATGCGCATCGATTGTTACTGAGTCACCTTCTTCGATCAAAGCGATTGTTCCACCCATATAAGCTTCTGGTGAAACATGTCCGACAACCATCCCCCAAGTACCTCCTGAGAAACGACCATCGGTAATTAAGCCAACGGTTTCACCAAAGCCTTGACCAACCAGTGCCGCAGTTGGAGATAACATTTCACGCATTCCGGGACCACCTTTAGGACCTTCGTAGCGAATAATCACGACATCACCATGCGTGATTTTATTTGCCATGATGGCTGACATGGCATCATCTTCTGAATTAAATACTCGAGCTGGACCAGTAATACTTGGATTTTTTAAACCACTAATTTTTGCCACACAACCTTCGGGCGAAATATTGCCTTTCAGGATTGCCAAATGACCTTCAGCGTAGATTGGGTTTGACAACGGACGAATGACGAATTGGTCAGCACGTGGGGTCGACGGAATATCTTTTAAGGTTTGTGCAATAGTTTTACCCGTAATGGTCATGCAATCCCCATGGAGTAAACCGCCATCTAATAGAATTTTCATAACTTGTGGAATTCCACCAGCTAAATGCAGGTCAGTTGCTAAATATTTACCTGATGGCTTCATATCAACAATGACGGGGACTTTTCTACGAATTCTTTCAAAGTCATCGATGGTCCATTCCACTTCTGCAGCACTAGCGATGGCTAAGAAGTGCAATACTGCATTGGTTGATCCACCGACAGCCATGATCACAGAGACCGCATTTTCGATGGACTTTCTAGTGATGATGTCACGGGGGCGAAGATTATTTTTAACCGCCTCAATCAAAACGATTGCAGACTCAGCAGCACTGACACGTTTTTCTTCATCGATATTTGACATGGTTGACGAGTAGGGAAGACTCATTCCTAAAGCTTCGAATGAAGAGCTCATCGTGTTAGCAGTATACATACCGCCGCACGACCCGCTGCTTGGGCAGGCATTTTGTTCAACGCCTTTCAAATCTTCAGCACTAAGTCTGCCTGAGGTAAATTCGCCAACGGCTTCAAAAGCAGAAACAATATTGAGTTCTTTGCCCTTGAAATGACCCGGTTTGATCGTTCCACCATAAACATAAATACTTGGAACATTCGTTCGCGCCATCGCCATCATGCCACCGGGCATGTTTTTATCGCAGCCACCGATCACAACAACGCCGTCTTGCCAAAGACCGTTCACACAAGTTTCGATACTATCGGCAATCACTTCTCTCGAAATCAATGAGTATTTCATTCCTTCGGTTCCCATACCCATTCCGTCGGAGATCGTTGGAGTACCAAAAATTTGTGAGTTTGCTCCACCTTCTTCTAGGGCATTCACAGCGGCATCCGCTAAGGTTTGTAAACCACTATTACAGGGAGTAATGGTTGAGTGCCCATTGGCTACACCAATCATTGGTTTTTTAAAGTCTTCTTCTTTATAGCCCATGGCATAGTACATGGAACGATTTGGGGCGCGAGCCACACCCTCAGTAATATTTCTTGAGCGACGATTGACGGGGTTTTGGTCATTAGACATAAAAAATCTCCTGCGAGTAAATAATTAAAATAATAATAATATCCCTCTATTTTGCCGTTTTTTTATAAAACTGATAAAAATTCATCTTCCAAATACAATACAAGTACTATTTTTACTGAAGAATGGACTTGGTACTCATTGAAATCTTATGACCTTATCGTAGTTGGAGCTGGAGCTGCTGGGCTTTTTTGTGCTGGAATTGCTGGTCAATTGGGTAAAACTGTTTTGTTGATCGACCATGCTAAGGTTTTAGGCGAGAAGATTCGTATTAGTGGTGGGGGGCGTTGTAATTTTACGAACCTGAACACTTCTCATCAGAACTTTTTGTCGATGAATCCTCATTTTGTAAAGAGTGCATTGGCTCAATACTCTAGTCAAGACTTTATAGAGCTTGTCAAAAAGTATCAAATTTCATTTCATGAGAAACATCAAGGGCAGTTATTTTGTGATGATTCGGCCAAAGATATTATTCAGATGCTGCTCAAAGAGTGTGAGCTTGGTCAAGTTGAGATCTTACATCCTGTTTCTGTTGAAACGGTTGAGCAAACTGATGGTCTTTGGAGAGTTATCACCAAGCCTGATGTTTTTGAGGCTAAAAATCTAGTGATTGCTACGGGGGGATTACCGGTTCCAGCGATTGGAGCATCAGATTTTGCTTTACAGATCGCGAAGCAGTTCGGTATGAATGTCATTGAGCCAAGGCCTGCACTGGTTCCACTGGCGTTTACCTCGCAAATCTTTTCAGCGATAGAAGATTTTGCTGGTTTGAGTACGAAGGTGCATATTTCTGCTGGAAAACTGAAGCAACGCTATGGTTTTGGTCAGTTTGATGAGGATTTGTTGATTACGCATAAAGGATTATCTGGCCCAGCGGTTTTGCAGGTAAGCTCTTATTGGATTGAAGGTGAGCCCATTGAGATTGCGTGGGTTTCTAAAATCGCATTAGAGAATTTATTAGCCCAAGATTCTTCAAGGCTCAAAACAGTGGATCAGTTACTGATCGAATTTTTACCAGCCAGATTGGCCAAGGAATTTGCAAAACAGCTTGGTATACATGGCAAAAAATGGGCAGAGATTGCCAAAAAGACACGTCAGGCGCTTATTGATCTACTTTGTGAATGGAGCGTCAAACCTGCTGGAACCTTAGGATGGAATAAGGCAGAGGTGATGTTGGGTGGGGTTGACACCAAAGAACTCGATAGTAAGACATTAATGTCACGACGCCACGCGGGCTTATTTTTTATTGGCGAATGCGTTGATGTGACGGGGCATCTTGGGGGTCATAATTTCCAATGGGCATGGTCAAGTGCCTATGTTTGTGCAAATAACTTAAGTATTTAATTGGTGAAGAAGATCTTTTACCTCTTGGAGATTATTCACAATATTAATTTTTTCAAAATGTGATGTAGACATCATCCCTTGAGCTACTGAATCCCTCAAAAAGCTAATGAGACCGTCATAGTAGCCTGACCAGTTTGCAAGAATAATGAGTTTTTCATGAAATCCGGTTTGTGCTGTTGCCCAAACCTCAAAGAACTCATCCAAAGTACCTACTCCACCGGGAATAATGACATAGGCATTGGCAAATTCATCCATCATTTGTTTACGTGCACTCATCGTTTGCACATAATGAATTTCTGAAAGATGCTCAACGAGGCCTTCTTGCATCTCAAGTTGGTGAGGGATGATGCCGATCACAGCTCCATTGGCACTTAAAGCCCCACTAGCTACCTGCCCCATTAAGCCTCGACCACCACCACCAAAAACCAAGCCAAGATTGTTTTGCGCGATATGAACTCCAAGTTCAAAGGTCCAATTTGACCAATCAGGGTTATTGCCGGGCCTAGAGCCGCAAAATACACAAATATTTTTTTTCATACTAGAAGAATATCAAGAAATTCCAAATATTCATTTTTATTCAGAAAATGAATATTTCAAATGAGTTGATTACAATAGGCTTAATGCAATTTTTGAAATAGTATTAATTAACCCCCAAGAGAAGTGATATATGACAAGTCAATTGAATGAAGCCAGCTTAAAGCAGTTATTTTTAGATGCAAGAACAGTACATGGTTTTTTACCAGAAGCGGTATCTGATGAGCAGATTCATCAGATTTACGATTTAATGAAATGGGCCCCGACCTCATTTAATGGTCAGCATGCACGTTTTGTTTTCTTAAAGACAGATGAGGCAAAAGCAAGACTTAACCCTGCATTAACTCCAGGTAATGTCCCACAGGTTGCAGCAGCAGCGGCTACTGTGATTGTTGCCTATGACACCCAGTTTTTCGAGAATTTTGCGACTCAATTTACAGCAATAAACCCTAAGCCTTTTTATGACACTAAGCCAGAGTTTGCTGATGCAACGGCATTTCGTAACAGCAGTATTCAGGGTGGTTATTTGATCTTAGCAGTTCGTGCCTTGGGCTTAGATTGTGGCGCAATGTCTGGTTTTGATAATGCGAAGGTCAATGCTGAGTTTTTCCCTGACGGACGCTTTAAATCGAACTTCTTGCTCAATATTGGTCGCGCTGATCCAAAAGGTATTTGGCCAAGAGGACCACGTTTACCATTTAATGAAGTAGCTCAAATCTTGTAACAGAGACTGGTTGCATGTGGAAATCCATTATCGCCATTTGCATAGGGTCCTCATTAGGGGCCCTTTTGCGATGGGCATTTGGCTTATGGTTGGATTCCATGTCCAGTGTTATGTCCTACGGAATACTTGCGTCTAATCTCGTTGGGGGCTATTTAATTGGCATTGCTATCGCATTTTTTAGTATGCATGTGGACCTTCCCCCACAGTGGCGTTTGTTAGTGATTACAGGTTTCTTAGGGGGCTTAACGACTTTTTCTTCATTCTCAGCAGAAGTTACAAGAATGCTTCAATATGGCCAAATCGGCGCAGCATTATCCACTGTCTCAGTTCATCTTTTTGGTTCATTAGTGATGACTTTTTTAGGTATCTACACCTACCAATTATTTAAATAAAAGGATTTATATGGCAATTTATCAACTAGGAGATTTAATCCCTAACATTCATCCTGATGCTTATATCTCTGATGAGGCAACGATTATTGGTAACGTTACTATCGGCGCAAACGCATCGGTATGGCCAGGTGTAGTGATTCGGGGAGATAATGACACCATTACCATTGGATCAGGAACTAGTGTGCAAGATGGAAGCGTGCTCCATGCTGATGAAGGTGTACCTCTCACCATCGGTGATAACGTGACAATTGGACATCAAGTGATGTTACATGGTTGCACCATTCACAACGGGGCATTGATTGGTATTCAGGCTGTCATATTGAATCATGCAGTGATTGGGGAAAATTGCCTAGTCGGCGCTGGATCTTTAGTGACTGAGGGTAAGGAGTTTCCTGCAGGATCAATGATTATTGGCTCACCGGCCAAAGTGGCTAGAGAATTATCTCCAGAAAACATTGCTCGTCTTAAAATGAGCGTTAGTCACTATATTGAAAAAGTTCCGGTTTATAGAAAAGGCTTAAAGAAAATTGGTTAATCAATAAAGGAGTTGACATGATTTTAGAAATTGCAGATATCACTATTGTTCCCGGAAAAAATGCTGAGTTTGATCAAGCGATTGAACGTGGTGTTAGAGAAGCAATAGCTTCAGCCAAAGGTTTTATTAGCTTTAAGATACAAAAGGGGATTGAAAACCCCAATCGTTATTTGTTGATGATTCAGTGGGCTACCTTAGACAACCATATTGTGGATTTTAGAAATTCGCCTAACTTTTTAAAATGGCGCGAATTTGTCTCACCATTCTTTGCTGGACCGCCAGTAGTCGAGCATTTTCAGTTATTAACGGAATGATGTCTTCTTGGGGCGTTCTCTAGGGGATGCTCCGACAATTCTGGGTCAAGGGCGATGCGGTCATCAAAAACAAAGCATCCCCCTTCATAAAATTCTTGCCCCACTTCTTCAAAATATTTGAGGATTCCGCCGTCGAGTTGCAAAGTATTAGATAAACCTATTTCTTGCATGAGTAAGTTGGCTTTTTCACAGCGGATCCCACCGGTACAAAAACTAACGACAGTTTTATCTTTTAGTTCTTCGAGATGTTTCGATAATGCTTGCGGAAATTCGCTAAATTTATCTAGATGGAAATGGATTGCATCTTGAAAAGTTCCGTACTCTACTTCAAAAGTATTTCTTGTATCGAGTAAAACAATTGGTTTACCTTGATCATCATGTCCCTGCTTTAACCATTCCTTCAGCTGATGAGCTGAAACACTAGGAGCCCTTTTTTTAAAGGCTTGAATGGTGGGATGGTTCATGCGAATAATTTCATCCTTGACCTTCACCAGCATCTTTTTGAAAGGTTGATAATCTGACCAACTATCTTTTGTCACAATGTCTGCCAAATTGGGGAATTGGGTGAGCCACTGAAAAAAATCCCTAATCGAGGACTCTTTACCAGCTAAAAACATATTAATACCTTCGGTTGCCAAAATGATCGTACCTTTTAATTCACGATCAAGACATGCTTGTCGTAGTTCTTTTTGAAGATGATCTAATTGGTTTAATTCACAAAATCGATAAGTAGAAATATTCAGAAACATCATTGAACTCGCTATTTAAAATTTTTCGTTATTTCTTAAGAATCGCCATTGGCCAACAGGTAGGTTGCCAAGAGGGATTTGGCCAATCCGAATTCTTTTTAGGCCAATGACTTGAAGTCCAACAAGTTCGCACATCCGCCGGATTTGTCTATTTCGACCTTCCCTGAGCACAAAGCGTAATTGATCTTCATTTTGCCAACTGACTTTTGCTGGTTGTAATGCCACGCCATCCAATGAAAGACCATGACACAGGAGTGCAAGCCCAGAAGGGGCTAACTTGCCCTCGACTCGGACTAAGTATTCTTTTTCGATTGAGCTATGCTCACCAATAATTTGTTTGGCGATACGACCATCTTGCGTCAGAATCAGAAGTCCGGTTGAGTCAATATCAAGTCGACCTGCTGGGGCAAGACCTTGGGTATTGATACGCGCATTGCGATCAGCGTCAAGGTGAGTTCTAAAAAAGCGATCTGGGGTTATCAATGAGGCTGCTGGTTGATATTCCTTGGCCTCGTCTAAATGCGAGATAAATCCAACCGGCTTATGTAAAAGAACGGTGACACGAGCATTTTGAGCTAACTTAGCCTCTTTTTTTAATTCGATTTTTTGATGAGGAAACGCTCTTGAGCCAAGTTCATTGACCACAACCCCATCAACTGTTACAAGCCCTTGTTCAATATATTGATCGGCTTCTCTGCGCGAGCAAAGCCCCTGTTCTGAGAGCAATTTAGATATACGTACTTTTTCCACAGTTCTATTATCAAGCAAGAGTCACATCTTCGGCTTAAAATATATACTTCGGATGAAATCCCTTGTGATTTTTCTTCACCACATTTAATGGTAAATACTTCATGGCTTTATTTGTACTTAGTGATGCTCAGCTTGCCTATGGGCACGTTGATCTGCTGGCAAACACCTCATTTTCGCTAGAAGAGGGGGAAAGAGTTGGTTTAATTGGTAGAAATGGGGCTGGTAAATCATCCTTTTTAAAAATAATTGCCGAGTTAGAAAAGCCTGATTCTGGCCTCATTCAGAAGCAACAGGGCATTCGGATTGCTTATGTTGCTCAAGAGCCAATCTTTTTATCAACGGATTCCGTATTTGATACAGTTGCAAAGGGTTTAGAAGAAATACGCCATTGGCGCACAGAGTATGAAACCTTGAGCATGCAAGAATGGAATGATGAGCTTGGGCACCAACTTGATGTTTTATATGGCAAGATCGATGCGAATGAAGGTTGGGCTTGGGAGCAAAAAATTGAAGAGGTGCTCCACCAATTACATTTAGATGGTTCCCGTTTGATGTCTGAGTTATCGGGCGGTAACAAAAAGAGAGTTGCCTTAGCACAAGCCTTAGTCACTAAACCTGATGTCTTATTGCTGGATGAGCCAACCAACCATCTCGATATGGATTCGATTGAGTGGTTGGAGCAGTTGCTGATTGAAATGAATCGATCATTAGTCTTTATTACGCACGACCGAGCGTTTTTGGATCGGGTAGCGACACGAATTATTGAATTAGATCGGGGCGTGATTCGAAGTTATCCGGGTAATTTCCAATCCTACTTAAATCTCAAAGAACGTCAACTCATGGATGAGTCATTAGCCAATGCTAGGGCAGATAAATTGCTTGCTCAAGAAGAGGTATGGATTCGTCAAGGGGTTGAGGCTAGAAGAACGCGTAGTGTCAGCAGAATAGCTCGCTTGGAGCATTTACGTGAACAACGTTCGCAACGCAGAGAATTAGTCGGTCAGGTCAAATTAGAAATTAAGTCTTGCGAGCGAACTGGAAAAATCGTAGCTTCATTAGATCGTATTTCTCATGCCTTTGGTGAGAAGGTCATTATCAAAGACTTTACTGCCACAATTTTAAGAGGTGATAAGGTTGGTTTATTGGGCCCCAATGGCGCCGGCAAGTCTACCTTATTAAAAATCATCTTAGGCCAGTTAGTTCCTAATGAGGGCGAAGTCAAACAGGGTAGCATGATTGAAATCGCATATTTTGATCAGCTCCGAGAAGCTTTAGATTTAGAGTCTACTTTAGAAGATTTTATTAGTCCAGGAAGTGAGTGGGTTGAGATTGGTGGTCAGCGTAAGCATGTCAAGAGCTATCTAAATGATTTTTTATTTTCCCCAGAGCGCGCCCGGTCACCGATTAAGACCTTATCAGGCGGTGAGCGCAATCGCCTTTTACTAGCGCGCTTGTTTGCTAAACCAGCGAATGTCCTTGTCTTGGATGAGCCAACGAATGATTTAGACATCGACACCTTAGACCTATTAGAAGAGTTTTTACAAGACTATAAAGGGACTGTCTTTTTAGTTAGTCATGATCGTCAGTTCCTCGATAACGTTGTCACCAGTATGATTGCTTATGAGGGTGATGGTCAGTGGCGTGAGTATGAGGGTGGTTATCAAGATTGGAAGATTCAAAATCAGCGTCGTTTGGATTTACAAAAAACGAATATTGTTACTGAGGTGCAATCAACTAAATTACCCAAATTAAAAGAAGAGTCTAAGCCTGGTAAAAAAAATACAGGCAATAAATATCAGCAAGTTGAATTAGATAAGATTACTGTGCAAATTGAATCTTTAGAGCAAGAGCAACTAGAGATTTCAAGACAACTAAGTGATGCTGGTTTATATGCAGAAAAACCGGAATTAGCTAAAGATCTGCAGAGTAAATCGAAAGAGATTGATGTTAAGCTTGTGGCACTCATGTCAAAATGGGAAGAATTAATGGTACACGGATGAACATCGAAGGAGAACTAAATGGATTTAGGGATTCAGAATAAAGTTGCGTTAGTTTTAGCCTCTAGTAAAGGCCTTGGACGAGCAATCGCGATTTCTTTAGCAAAAGAAGGAGTTAAAGTCGTATTGACTGGAAGAAGCGAAGAGCCTATGCAAGCTACGGCAAAAGAGATTATTGCCAATGGTGGTTATGCCTATGTATTACCTTGGGACTTGCACCAATTAGATCAAATTGATGCCAAAATTAGCCAAATTGAGAAAGACGTTGGCCCGATCGATATTTTGATTAACAATTCCGGTGGGCCACCGATGAGCCAAGCATTTAATCAACCGATTGAATTATGGCAAACGAATTTCAATCACATGATCCTCATGATTATGAAAGTTACCGATCGTGTTTTACCTGGTATGAGGGCACTCAAGTGGGGGCGTATCATTACAACAACAAGTTCGGGTACGATATCTCCGATTGCTAATTTGGCCATCTCCAATACCCTGCGCTTAGCCTTAAATGGTTGGTCAAAGACACTTTCGAATGAAGTTGCGGCCGAAGGAATTACCGTTAACGTCATTCTTCCTGGACGAATCTTGACTGACCGTATCATGCACTTGGATGGTCAACGTGCGATAAAAGAAGAAAAGCCCCTAGAAGAAATTACACAAAAGAGTGTCAGTACGATTCCGATGAAGCGGTATGGGACTCCAGCGGAATATGCTGATGCGGCAACCTTTTTAGCAAGTCAACAAGCTTCATATATCACTGGTACATCTTTACGTGTCGATGGTGGAAGTTTTGCGGGACTTTAATAAAAAGTTTTTATCTAGCAATGAATTAATTTGGTTATTTGTTGCGTTGGTGGTGTCCGTCACGGCAATCACTAGCGTAACTTTTTTAGCGGATCGTTTAAATCAATCTTTTACCCAGAACGCTCATGAATTGATTGGCGCAGATTTGATTGTTCGTGGCGATCAAGAGCTTGATCCGCAGTTTGAAAAAACAGCAAAAGAACTAGATTTAGTCACCTCACAAACCGTCATTTTTTCAACGATGATGCGCTCACTCAAAGACAGTAAGCTCGTATCTCTGAAAGCGGTATCCCCTAATTATCCTTTACGAGGAAAAGTCACTTTAGCTCAGGAGGTTGGCGCACTCTCTCTTGGGGAGGTTTGGATCGATCCGCAATTAGCGAAGAATCTTCATATCCCATTAGGAGCTAGCGTTTCTCTAGGAGAAAAGTCATTTATTGTCTCTAATTTCATCATCAAAGAGCCAGATCGAGGGGCTTCTTTTATGAGTTTTGCTCCTAGAGTCATGATGCGTGAAGAAGACCTTGTGGCGACTGGCCTCATCGGTATTGGTAGTCGTGTTACTTATAGGCTTTTGGTTGCAGGACCAGATCAGCAAGATCTATCGCGGGGCATGAAAAATGTCGATCGCTTTTTCAGTTGGTCGAAAGAGTTGATAGAGTCAAAAAAACTTCGTGGGGTTCGTTTAGAAGATATTGAAAACGGTCAACCTTTACTTCGGAAAACGATTGATCAAGCAGGCCGGTTTTTATCGCTAGTGGCGATTCTTACGGGCATGATTGCTGCTGTTGGGATTGGCTTGGCAAGTCGCCGTTATGTTAGGAAACAGGTCATTTCTACGGCTGTTTGGAGGTGCTTTGGCGCAAGTTCTACCCAAATTCTATATCATCACATACGATATTTTTTGCTGGTGATGATTGCTGCGAGCGTGATTGGCATCCTATTGGGTTATGGACTTCAGGAAATATTGATTCGCATTATGCAAGGTTTGCTAGATAAACAACTCCCAAGTCCAAGTTGGTGGCCAGTCATGTGGGGGGTGTTAGTTGCATTCATTCTTCTTTTCGGATTTTCAATGCCAGCTTTACTAGCATTATTAAAAATCTCACCGATGGTAGTTCTCCGTAAAGAGAGCCTTGCAATGAGCTTTAATGATTGGCTTGCTTCTTTATTTGGAATTACCAGTTACTTTATTTTGCTTTTATGGATTGCGCATAATCTTCGCTTGAGTCTTATTGTATTAGGTTCTTTTGTTGGCGCTTGTTTAAGCTTTATTGCTTGCGCGTATTTGCTCGCAAAATATATTGGGAAACAAATATCAAGGCCACGCCACATTTTTCCTGGTATTCGGTTTAGTGCTCAACGGATCGTGGGTGATCCTTCCTCGATAAGTTTTCAAATTACCTCCTTAGGTATTGCGATGTTGGCTATTTTGTTACTCATCGTCATTCGCGTGAATGTATTGGAGGCTTGGCAAGCGAGTGTTCCGGCCAACGCAAACAATCGTTTTATTTTGAATGTTTTAACTGATCAAAAAGAATCTGTTGAGGAACAGCTTGCACAACAACTGCGTTATCCCGATTTTGATGCGTATCCGATGATCCGTGGGCGTTTGACGGCAATTAATCATCGTGAAATTCAAAGTAATGATTTTGCAGATGAAAATACCAAGCGATTAGTTGAGCGTGAATTTAACCTATCTTATTCCTCCACAGTACCATTTAAAAACCGTATCATTTCTGGTAGCTGGTTCCCTTCGGGCAACCCGAATCAAATCTCCATGGAAGCTGGCATGATGAAATCGCTTCACACAAAGTTAGGGGATGATTTGACTTTTGATATCGCGGGCCAATCTTATACAGTTCAGATTACATCGGTGAGGAAATTAGATTGGAATTCAATGCGGGTCAATTTCTTTGCCATTATGCCGATGGAACTATTAAAAGAGGCACCTCAAAGTTGGATTATGGCATTTCGTCAAGATGCTTCTCAGCGCATAGACATGGATCTAGTCGAAAGATTTCCGAACATCACTGCCATTGATATTCAAGATTCATTAACACAAGCGCAAGATATTCTTGGGCAATTAATCTTTGCAATACAGGTACTTTTTATTTTCACATTACTTGCCGGTCTCGTTGTATTAATGATTTCTTTAGTTTCTGCACAAGAACAAAGAATGAAAGAGGTAGCAGTATTAAAGACTTTAGGTGCAGATCAAACTTTCTTGATGCGGATATGGTTATTTGAATTAATTCTTTCGGGCGGCATTGCTGGATTCTTGAGCGGTACTTTTGCAAGTCTTGTAGGCTGGTATCTAGCGAATTACCTCATTGAAATTGAAATGGGCTTTACCTGGTGGATCATTGGATTAGGTTTGGTAATGGGAATTGTATTAAACAGCTTGGCCAGTTTATGGTTACGTAAAAAGACCTTTGAAGCCTCGCCATTGATGATATTACAAGCTCAGTAAATCTTATTTTTGTGGCACTAAGATCAGTTTTGTTTTTGCTAATCGATCTGCAATGGATTGTGCTCCTTGAGGATTTTGGCGATCAAATAAACACGTCAGAGGCCAAAACAGGAGGATCATGCAGAAAAGTAACTCGATTGTTGGCCAGTGCCCTAGTGGAGATAAGAAAACATACTTAAAAAGTATATAAATAAGAACTGTAGGAATTAACCATAACGATGAAATCGCATAGCGAATCAGTGCTTGGCCTCGATTAAGTAATTCATTATTCTCCCCCACCATTTTCACTTTCCAGGTTTGCATCGCCAAGGTTTGTCCTGTCCGCGTCCAATACCAAGTGAAGTAAAGTCCAAAGAGAACATAAACATGCCCAAAGGCTAACCATTGGGGAACTTGTATATTCATGAGAATTCCTAGCAGCAAAGAAGGAACTAAATAACCAAGAGCCCAAACACCAAGAAGAATGAGCATCTCATAAAGAGTGACAGAGATTCGACGTCGAATGCTTGGGGCTTGAAATGAGTTTTGCAAAACAGTAATTAATTAGTTTTGAGAGATGGTGAGTATACTAAAGATTGCTTTTTTGCTTTCTTTTTATCGGCAGCCTCATCGGCGAGCTGTTTTTTTTCTTCAGGAGAAAGTTGCTGATAGGCTTCCCATGCTTCTGATTTTTTATCGTTAGGAATATCTAAGCTTTTAATATAGTTTGCCCGTGCAATACGTCGATCTTGCGAGGATAGCTTAGCCCAATCAGCCATTCGTGACTTCAATCTTTCGCGGTCTGCTTCCGGTAGCGATTCAAATTTATTTGATACTTGAATCCACTTGCTTCGTTGTTCTGAGGAGAGCGTATTCCAATCAACTTCAAGTGTTGCTAAAGTTTCTTTTTGTGATTTATTTAGGCTTGCCCAGCTTGCACCATTGGATAAAACAGTTTGAGCTACCGAAAGATCAGCTTGAAAAGTGAAAAATCCAAAGATCAGAAACGTCGTGATGACGAGATTTCTTCGCATAGAGTGTTGAGCCTTTTTCAAGAGCTTACTGGTTATTGCTTGGGTCTGCAGTTGGCGTTTCAGAGCCCTTTGAAGAATTTGATTCTTGATGATTACCTAAATTAGCTGCCGTGGCTGATCCAGAAGCACTTTCTTCGTCTTTCGCCGCAGCGACCATTTTCTTTAAGAACAGTCTAAATCCATCATCCGCATAAGCATCTGGTGGTACGGAGTCTGTCAGAATGGCAGTATCCACATCAACGATATCTTTGATTCGAGCATTTTGTTGCCATTGAGCGATTAAAAAGATCAGCATTAAGACAACGACAATTGGGCCAATCGGTCCGAGTTTATGAAAAAACCCAATTTTAGGAGTTTTATTGGGGCGAGAAACAGAATTCCCCATTTTTTGTTGAGTAAGTGCTAAATCCCTAGACTTTTCAAGGCGTTGTAAAACTTTGGGAGAGATATGGGATAGTTCTTTATCAAGCGAGCGAGCAACAGTTTTGCCGATTTGATCGACAAAAAGGTCATCGCTCCCTACGTGATCGACTAGAGAGGTATCTAAAAGGGAGTTATTTGTTGACGCTATATTCATAAGTATTTAATTTTAAAAGCTAATTCCCAGTTTTTTCAAAGCTGCAGCAAGAGTTTGGCTAGCTCTTGAGCAGTGTGTTTTAACGCTTCCCTCACTACATCCCATAATCGAAGCAGTTTCAGAAATATCCAACTCTTCCCAATAACGCATGAGGAAGGCTTCTCGTTGACGTTTAGGTAACTTTTCTATCTCTTTTTCTAAAATTGTCGATAATTCCATTCTTTCTAACTGTAATGAAGACTCTTTTCCAAAACTAGCGCTATCTGGATTCTCAAAAAAGTCTTGAGGATCAATATCTTCATTATCGTCGTTTTTACCAAACTTGGAAAACAGAGTGACCCAAGTATTTCTAACTTTCTGCCTTCTAAACCAATCTTTAGTGCAGTTTTGCACAATTCTTGTGAAAAGTAATGGTAATTCTTCAATATTTTTATCACCATAACTTTGTGAGAGCTTAATCATGGAGTCTTGAACGATATCAAGAGCGGCATCTTCATCCCTAACAGCGTAGAGAACTTGCTTAAAAGCGCGCTTTTCGCTCGATTTTAGAAAGTCGGATAGTTCTTTTTGAGATGCCATGGTTAGAATTTTAGACTTCAATTCATAAATTTTGTAGAAATAAACTATAGAAATGTAATATAATTTTTAGTTCGCTTGTACTAAAGCCTTTCAAAAGATGGATTGAGATCAATACAAGCAAAGCGGTTCAAAGTTTGGCCATAAGCAAAACCAAGAACAGACCAACCAATTTTTTGCCGAAAATTGCAAAGGACTAGAAAGAAAAATGAATACTGTTAAAGAAAAAACTGCTTTAGATTCTGCAAATCAAGCACACTCCAGCAACCACCCCGAGATTATTGGCGCCGAAGTATTAGTTCGTGCCCTAGCTGAAGAGGGCGTTGAGTTCGTTTGGGGCTATCCCGGTGGATCTGTTTTATACATTTATGACGAGATCCATAAGCAAAATAAATTCGAGCACATCCTGGTTCGACATGAGCAGGGTGCAGTTCATGCAGCTGATGGCTATGCCAGAGCTACTGGTCAAGTAGGTGTGGCGCTTGTAACTTCTGGCCCCGGCGTAACAAATGCCGTTACAGGTATCGCAACCGCCTATATGGACTCAATTCCACTGGTACTAATTGCCGGAAATGTGCCATCACATATGATCGGTGAGGACGCTTTTCAAGAGTGCGATACCGTTGGTATTACCCGTCCTATTGTGAAACACAACTTCTTAGTGAAGGATGTGAATGACTTAGCAATGACCATAAAAAAAGCTTTTCACATTGCCCGCACTGGTAGGCCGGGTCCTGTGGTTATTGATATTCCAAAAGATATCTCTTTTCATAAGACGGTCTACGACTATAGTAAAGAAGTCGATATGCGCTCTTATAACCCAGTGTTAAAAGGGCATGCTGGACAAATTCGTAAAGCGGTTAGCCTTTTACGTGAAGCTGAGCGTCCCTATATTTATACAGGTGGTGGGGTTATTTTGGCCGATGCTTCAGCGGAGCTCAAAGAGTTCGCTGAATTATTAGGATACCCAGTCACGAATACCTTAATGGGATTAGGAGGATTTCCAGGAACTCACCCTAATTTCTTAGGTATGCCAGGAATGCATGGTACCTATGAAGCAAATATGACCATGCAACATTCCGATGTGGTGATAGCCATTGGTGCGAGGTTTGATGACCGAGTGATTGGTAATCCTGAACACTTTATGAGCCTTCCTCGTAAGGTTATTCATATTGACATTGATCCTTCTGTGATTTCAAAAAGGGTGCGCGCTGATGTCCCAATCGTCGGCAATCTGAAGGAAATTTTGATTGATATGATTGCTCAATTGCGAGCCGCGGGCCCATTGAAAAACAAATTATCGATTGATGCTTGGTGGAGTCAAATTAACGAATGGCGCAAGTCAGACTGTTTGAAATATGACCGAGAATCTCAAATTGTTAAGCCCCAGTATGTGATTGAAAAACTTTCCGAGTTAACGCATGGCGATGCTTTTATTTGTTCTGACGTAGGACAACATCAGATGTGGGCTGCTCAATTCTATAAATTTAACAAACCTCGTCGTTGGATTAACTCAGGTGGCTTAGGTACGATGGGCGTTGGTTTGCCATATGCCATGGGTATTAAGAAAGCCTTTCCAAATGAAACCGTTTGTACGGTGACTGGGGAAGGTTCGATTCAGATGTGTATCCAAGAGTTATCAACTTGTTTGCAATATGACACACCAATTAAGATTATTTCATTAAACAATCGTTATTTAGGAATGGTTCGTCAATGGCAGGAGCTTAGCTATAGTAAGCGCTATTCGCATTCTTATATGGACTCCTTACCTGACTTTGTTAAGTTAGCTGAGGCGTATGGGCATGTCGGTATGAAGATCGAGAAAAAGTCTGACGTTGAGGGGGCTCTTCGAGAAGCTTTAGCGTTAAAAAATCGTACTGTTTTTATGGATTTTCAAACGGATCCATCTGAAAATGTTTGGCCAATGGTTCAAGCTGGTAAGGGTATTACAGAAATGATCTTAGGATCGGAGAATGCAGAATGAGGCACATTATTTCTGTGCTCTTAGAAAATGAACCGGGAGCTTTATCGAGGGTTGTTGGTTTATTTTCTGCTCGAGGGTATAACATCGAAAGTTTGACAGTGGCTCCTACAGAAGATGCATCATTATCGCGGATGACGATTGTAACTACTGGATCAGACCAAGTTATAGAACAAATTACCAAACATTTAAATCGATTAGTAGAAGTCATTAAAGTTTATGATCTCAGTGATGGGGCTCATATTGAACGCGAGCTCATGTTAATCAAGGTTCGCGCGGTAGGTAAAGAGCGTGAAGAGATGAAGCGCACCACAGATATTTTCCGTGGACGGGTCATTGACGTGACGGACAAGAGTTACACGATTGAATTAACAGGTGATACAGCCAAGTTAGATGCTTTTATTGAGTCCATTGATAAGACTGCTATTTTAGAGACTGTTAGAACTGGGGCTTCTGGAATTGGGCGTGGCGAAAGAATTTTACGAGTATAAAACTGGTAAAGAGCAGTTGTAGTTCATGATTAAAACGATATCTTATAGGAATACAAATGAAAGTTTTTTACGATAAAGACGCTGACTTATCCTTGATTAAGGGAAAACAGGTAACAATTATTGGCTATGGCTCACAGGGTCACGCACACTCTTTGAACTTGCACGATTCTGGTGTAAAGATTACTGTTGGTTTACGCAAAAATGGAGCTTCTTGGACAAAGGCAGTTAATGCTGGGTTACAAGTTAAAGAAGTTGCTGAAGCCGTTAAAGGGGCGGACATTGTTATGATGTTGTTACCTGACGAGCAAATTGCTGAAGTATATAAAAATGAAGTTGCCCCAAACATTAAACCAGGCGCAGCATTGGCATTTGCTCACGGGTTTAATGTGCACTATGGACAGGTTATTCCCCGTAATGACGTTGATGTCATCATGATTGCCCCAAAGGCTCCTGGCCATACGGTTAGGAGTACCTATGCACAAGGTGGTGGAGTTCCCCATTTAGTTGCGGTATATCAAGATAACTCTGGCGCAGCGAGAGATATCGCGCTATCGTATGCGACGGCGAACGGTGGTGGACGTGCCGGTATTATTGAGACAAATTTCCGTGAAGAGACTGAAACTGACTTATTTGGCGAACAGGCTGTTTTATGTGGTGGCGCCGTTGAACTGATTAAGGCCGGTTTTGAGACCTTGGTTGAAGCGGGCTATGCTCCTGAGATGGCTTACTTCGAGTGTTTACATGAACTCAAACTGATTGTTGATTTAATTTATGAAGGTGGTATTGCTAACATGAATTACTCAATCTCTAATAATGCTGAATATGGTGAATACGTTACTGGACCCAGAATTGTGACTGAGCAAACTAAACAGGTCATGCGTGATGTTTTGAAAGATATTCAGACTGGTGAGTATGCTAAGAGCTTTATTCTTGAAAACCGTGCTGGTGCACCGACTTTGATTTCACGCCGTCGTTTAAATGCGGAGCATGATATTGAGCTAGTTGGTGGTAAGCTTCGTTCCATGATGCCTTGGATTGCTAAGAATAAATTAGTTGATCAAAGTAAAAACTAAGGGTAATAAAAACTGAATGTCTGTATATAACCACCCCATTATTGCTCGTGAAGGATGGCCATATCTCATCGGGATAGGAATTTTAGCGATTCTTTTTTCAAAGTTATTTGGGGTGTTTTATACCTTACCTTTGTGGATTATTTTTGTTTTTGTATTACAGTTTTTCCGAGATCCTCCTAGATTAGTCCCGGTAGCACCGAACGCTGTGTTAGCTCCCGCAGATGGCAGGGTCATTGTTGTAGAAAAAATATATGACCCTTACGCAAAACGTGATTCACTTAAGATTAGTATTTTTATGAACGTTTTTAATGTTCACTCTAATCGTATTTCTGTGAATGGCAGGATTAAATCCATTGAATATTTCCCTGGAAAATTTGTTAATGCAGATTTTGACAAAGCTTCTTTAGAAAATGAAAGAAACGCAATCGTGATTGATGCTAATGGACATGACATTACGCTCGTTCAAGTTGCTGGTCTTATTGCTCGAAGAATTCTTTGCTATGTTCGCGTAGGTGATTTGGTGAAAAAGGGTGAGCGTTATGGCTTTATTCGCTTTGGCTCACGCGTCGACGTTTATTTACCGCTTCATGCAGAGCCTTTAGTTAGCGTTGGTGATAAAGTTCGTGCTACAAGCACACTGCTAGCTGTGATGGGTGATTTGGATCTATGAGGCGTAAGCTAAGACCTTTACGACCTAAATTTTTTAGTCGTAATAAATCCAATCGTCGCGTTTCTGAAGGCGATACGGATGAATTTATTTCCAATCAGGATGACTTCTATTCACGCCCTAGAAATAAAGCCATTTATTTATTACCGAATGCATTTACTACGGGCGCATTGTTTTTTGGATTTTTTGCCATTGTTCAGGCGATGAATCAACGATGGGAAACGGCTTCAATCGCTATTTTTTGCTCTTTAATATTAGATGGCATGGATGGTCGTGTTGCTAGGATGACGAATACCCAAAGTGCCTTTGGTGAGCAATATGACTCGCTGGCCGATATGGTCTCTTTTGGCGTTGCTCCAGCGTTAGTTGCTTATGAATGGGTATTAAAGGGCTTAGGGAAATGGGGTTGGGTAGCCGCTTTTATTTATTGTGCTGGAGCCGCTTTACGTTTAGCTCGCTTTAATATTTCTACAGGCGTTATTGATAAAAGATTTTTTCAAGGACTTCCAAGTCCAGCGGCCGCATCTCTTGTGGCTGGTTTTGTTTGGTTAGCAGAAGATAATCATTTACCTGTTAATGATGCAGCTATTCCATGGACAATGTTTTTTCTAACGACTTATGCTGGTATTACGATGGTATCCAATGCTAAGTTTTATAGTGGTAAGGCACTTGATATTCGTTACAAAGTTCCCTTCGGCGTGATGGTTATTCTTATCTTAATTTTTGTTTTGGTTTCAGCTTATCCGCCGTTAACCATTTTTGCCTTTTTTATTGTGTATGCCTTCTCAGGCTACGTCCTCGAGGTTTTGACTTATATTCAGCACCGCCTTAGAGTTGAAAAGATACCTAAATCAGAAAAATGACACTTTTATCATTTCGGTGTATAGTTTAACTATGAATTCCATATTTCAATCTTTATTACTACTAGACCTTCTTGGGCTTGATCTAGAGATCGGGGCCGATTTGCGTTCATATCAATAAAAAGATTGAAGTTCACAATATCAGCCCCAGCAAAATTGCTGGGGTTTTTGCTTTATAGAGTTTGTTTTTAGGAGAGTGATGATGAATCAAGTACGCGAAGAAAAATTAATCATATTTGACACCACTTTAAGAGATGGTGAGCAATCGCCTGGGGCTTCGATGACCAAGGAAGAGAAGGTTCGAATTGCTCGTCAATTAGAGCGTCTTAAAGTAGATGTTATTGAAGCTGGCTTTGCGGCTAGTTCGCCCGGTGACTTCGAGGCTATAAAAGCAGTTGCTGCTGCTGTGAAAGATTCTACAATTTGCTCTCTAGCGCGTGCGAATGACAAAGATATCGCTAAGGCTGCCGAGGCAATTAAAGCTGCCAATTCGAAAAGGCTGCATATTTTTCTAGCTACTAGTGCTTTGCATATGGAAATGAAATTACGCATGACCCCGGATCAGGTTTTCGAACAGGCGGTTCAATCGATCCGTTATGCCAGAAACTTTACGGATGATATTGAGTTCTCTCCAGAAGATGGATATCGCTCAGATCCAAAATTTTTATATCGAATTTTAGAGGCGGTAATTAAAGAAGGCGCCACAACCATCAATGTTCCAGATACTGTTGGGTATGCTATTCCTGAGTTGTATGGTGAATTTATTTTAGATTTAAGAAATAAAATACCCAATTCTGACAAAGCGATATGGTCGGTGCATTGCCATAATGATTTAGGTTTGGCTGTAGCTAACTCATTGGCAGGCGTCCGTATAGGAGGCGCTAGACAAATTGAGTGTACGATTAATGGACTTGGGGAGCGAGCAGGAAATACATCGCTGGAAGAAATTGTGATGGCTATTAAAACTCGGAAAGATTATTTCAACCTTTCTGTTGGTATTGATACAACGCAGATTGTGACTACTTCAAAAATGGTCTCTCAAATTACTGGTTTTTTAGTTCAACCGAATAAAGCTGTAGTGGGTGCGAATGCCTTTGCCCATGCTTCAGGGATCCATCAAGACGGTGTTTTGAAGGCTCGGAGTACCTATGAAATCATGCGTGCAGAAGATGTGGGTTGGAGTGCAAACAAAATTGTATTAGGTAAATTGTCGGGTAGAAATGCTTTTAAATTACGCTTACAAGAATTAGGCGTTACTTTAGATTCAGAGTCCGAGGTGAATGAGGCCTTTGCCAGGTTTAAAGCACTCGCGGATCAAAAAAGTGAAATATTTGATGAAGATATTTTGTCGATTGTTTCTCATGCTGAAGGGAAAGATCATGCCGATCATTATCGTTTTATTTCCTTAGCCCAACATTCCGAGACTGGTGAGAAGCCACAGTCAAAGATTGTTATTCAAGTAGGGAGTCAAGAAAAGGAAAGTTCAGCCTTTGGTAATGGGCCAGTCGACGCCACTTTGAACGCGATTGAAATGCAGGCGAATAGCGGTGCCGAGCTATTACTTTATTCGGTAAATGCGATTACCACCGGAACCGAGTCCCAAGGTGAAGTAACCGTTCGCCTTGCGAAGGGTGGTCGAGTAGTTAATGGCGTTGGAACTGATCCCGATATTATTGCGGCGTCTGCAAAGGCCTATTTGGCAGCCTTAAATAGACTACATGACCCATCCCTGGATAAATTAAACGCCCAAATGGCAAATTAGGGCAAATTAGAAGCGCTTAAACTTGAAAACTTCTAATTTTGGGATAAATTTGCTATAATATAAGGCTATCTACTTGAAAAGTTGATAGAAATTTGATTAATCACGACATCAATGGGGTGTATTTCACTTCGGTGTTCGCATGTAAGGAGTTGGAAAATGGCAGTCAATACAGAAGCAAAAGCAGGAATTGTTAAAGAGCACGCTCGTGCTGCAAATGATACGGGTAGTCCAGAGGTGCAAGTTGCACTTTTAACTGCGCGGATTAATGATCTCACGCCTCACTTTAAGGCCAATCTAAAAGACCATCATAGTCGCCGTGGTTTATTGAAAATGGTTTCTCGCCGTCGTCGTCTATTAGATTATCTAAAAGGTAAAGATGTTGATCGTTATAAGCTGTTAATCGAAAAATTAGGTTTACGTAAGTAAATACCAATGCCCGCGATTGACCTGCGGGCATTATTGTTTTACCTGTATTAATAGAGTTTAGATTTTTGAAGAAATAAATGGGTATGTGTCATTCCAACGGTGTTTTAGGTACGTATTTTTAGAAAAATACCTTTGGAATGGCATGCCTTTTCTTGTCAATTTCCTCCATCAATCTTATCTCTAGAGTTGTCCTACGGATTAAAGCACCGTCGGTATGTGACGCAATGATTATTTGCGTCTATTGTTCATGAATTGGAGAGAAAAATATGAGTATGTTTAATAAAGTTACAAAAACGTTTCAATGGGGTAAACACACAGTAAAAATGGAAACTGGCGAGATTGCAAGACAATCTGGCGGTGCTGTGATGGTTGATGTTGATGATACGGTGATTTTGGCGACTGTTGTTGCTGCAAAAAATGCCAAGCCAGGGCAAGACTTTTTCCCATTAACAGTGGATTATGTAGAAAAAACTTATGCTGCCGGAAAGATACCTGGTGGTTTTTTCCGTCGTGAGGGCCGCCCATCTGAAGGGGAGACTTTAACTTCCCGATTAATCGACCGTCCTATACGTCCATTATTCCCAGAGGATTTTTATAACGAAGTGCAAATCGTTATTCACGTCATGTCGATTAACCCTGAAGTACTAGCTGATATTCCAGCGTTAATTGGTGCCTCAGCAGCTTTAGCGATTTCTGGTATTCCATTTCATGGTCCTTTAGGCGCTGCTCGAGTAGGTTACAAGGATGGCGAATATCTATTAAACCCAACACGTTCAGAGCAGTTAGAAAGTCAACTCGACTTAATTGTTGCTGGTACACAAAACGCTGTTTTGATGGTTGAGTCAGAGGCTCATGAATTATCAGAAGAGGTTATGTTGGCTGGTATTGTTTTTGGACATGAGCAGGCTCGAATTGCCATTGATGCGATACAAGATTTGGTTAAAGATGCTGGTAAGCCAGAATGGGACTGGCAGCCTGCACCAAAGAACGAAGAGTTAATTGCAAAAGTAACCGCTATTGCAGAAGAAGGATTGCGCGCTGCTTATCAAATTCGTCAAAAGCAAGCACGTTCAACAGAATTGAAGCAAGTAACGAAAAATGTTCTTGAAAAATTAAATGCCGAGGGTGATGTTGACGATGTTGCAGTAGGTAATATTCTATTTGGCCTAGAGTCAAAGATTGTGCGTAGCCAAGTATTAAGCGGTGAGCCAAGAATTGACGGAAGAGATACAAGAACAGTTCGCCCGATTGAGATTCGTACTGGTGTCTTACCGCGCACACATGGTTCTGCATTATTTACGCGTGGCGAAACACAGGCTTTAGTGGTGGCTACTTTGGGTACTGCGAGAGACGAGCAAATTATTGATGCGCTCGAAGGTGAGTATCGTGATCGCTTTATGTTCCATTACAACATGCCTCCATTTGCGACTGGTGAAACTGGTCGTGTTGGAACTCCAAAACGCCGTGAAATCGGTCATGGACGTTTAGCAAAACGTGCTTTAGTACCTGTTTTGCCTAAGGGTGATGATTTTGCATACAGTATTCGTTTGGTCTCAGAAATTACAGAATCTAATGGTTCTTCTTCGATGGCATCAGTTTGCGGTGGTTGTTTAGCCCTGATGGATGCTGGTGTGCCAATAAAGGCCCATGTTGCTGGAGTTGCGATGGGATTGATTTTAGATGGCAACCGTTTTGCTGTTTTGACGGATATCTTAGGTGATGAGGATCATTTGGGTGACATGGACTTTAAAGTTGCTGGAACAGCAAATGGTGTCACAGCTTTACAAATGGACATTAAGGTTCAGGGCATTACTAAAGAAATCATGCAAGTTGCATTAGCTCAGGCAAAAGAAGGTCGTTTGCATATTCTTTCAAAGATGCAAGAGTCGATGTCAACGGTTCGTACAGAGTTATCTGAGCACGCTCCAAGAATGGTGACGATTAAGATCCATCCAGACAAGATTCGTGAAGTGATTGGTAAGGGTGGTGCAACGATACAAGCACTGTCCAAAGAAACTGGTTGCACCATTGATATTAAGGATGACGGAACGGTAACGATTGCCTCTACGAGCGCCGTTGGTATGGAAGAAGCCAAGCGTCAAATTGAAGGTATTACTGCGGAAGCTGAAGTTGGCAAGATTTACGAAGGCCCAGTGGTGAAAATTTTAGAATTTGGTGCCTTAGTGAATATTCTTCCTGGTAAAGATGGTCTTTTACATATCTCTGAAATTGCTCATGAGCGCGTCAAAGAAGTGAAGGATTTCTTATCTGAAGGTCAAATTGTTAAGGTCAAATTATTAGCCGCAGACGAACGCGGTCGTTTGAAGTTATCGATGAAAGCCTTAACTCCTGAAGAGGGTGGTCCATTACCTCCAGTAGCTCAGCAGGCGGTAGCTCCTGTTGTTGAGGCAGTTGCTCCACCTGCAGATGAAAAGCCTTCTGAGCAGTAATTATTATTGATTTAGATATGCGTTCAAAAATTATCATTGCCAATTGGAAATTAAATGGTAATTGGTCATTTAATGAAGAATTTGCGAACGCATTATCTAAAGGTTTGCAAGAAATTGACTTAAAGGATCGGCAAATTGTTATTTGTCCCCCTAATGTGTATTTGCAGCAAATGAATGGATTATTGTTGGAAAAAAGTATTTTTTTAGGTGGACAAGATCTTTCAGATGAGTTATCAGGAGCTTTCACAGGAGAAACATCTGGTGCCATGTTGAAAGATTTTGGTTGTAGATATGTCATTGTTGGGCACTCTGAGAGGCGTGCGCGTCATTTTGAAACTGATGATATGGTTGTTAAAAAAACGATGAATGCGATTTCTGCAGGAATCATTCCTGTCGTATGTATTGGTGAAACTCAAGAGCAACGACAAAGTGGATTGATGAAGGAAGTTTTATCAGAGCAAATACATTCTTTAGTTTCTGGGGTTGCTGATCAGATTGGTAACGTGGTGCTAGCATATGAGCCTATATGGGCCATAGGAACAGGTGCGACAGCGACTGTAGAGCAAGCGCAAGAGGTTCATGGGTGGGTAAGAAGTGAGATAGAGAGAGTGAATCCTGCGATTGCACAAAAATTACCCATTATTTATGGCGGAAGTGTTAAAGCTGGAAACGCTCCTGAATTATTAGAGGCACCTGATATTGATGGTTTGTTAGTTGGTGGGGCATCACTTATGCCCCGTGAATTTTTAACAATCTGCTTAGCAGGTTTGTGAACGTTGGAAAGGTAAAAAAAGATGGAATGGTTAAAAACATTATTGATGGTTTTTCAGATTATTTCGGCCATTGGTGTTATTGGTCTTGTTTTAATTCAGCAGGGTAAGGGCGCTGATATGGGAGCAGCTTTTGGCTCTGGAGCCTCTGGAAGCATCTTTGGAGCAACCGGGTCTTCCAATTTCTTATCGAGGACAACGGGTATTTTAGCGACGGTCTTTTTTGTATCGACTTTAGCCATTAGTTACGTAGGTTCAAAACCAACCGAAGACGCAGGGGTTTTGTCGAAGTCTGTTGGTGTTGCCGTACCAGATCAAGGTACAGTGGAAACACCCAAGCAAGCACCCAAAGAACCTGAGGCTCCAGTAGGGTCTACTGTTCCAAAATAACGATTTTTATTGAATTTATTTTGCCCTTAAGCTTTAAAAGGGCTAAAATAACACCTTGTTTTAAGCATGCCGTCGTGGTGGAATTGGTAGACACGCTATCTTGAGGGGGTAGTGGCTTAGGCTGTGCGAGTTCGAGTCTCGCCGACGGCACCAAATAAAAGCATCAATGAATCGATTTAGAAGATTTACTCATGCATGAGATGGGGGTGACAACAGTGAATCCTCATCATTTTTTATGCCCCAAAAGAATTCATTATTGATCCGTATTCAGGTAATGATGAGTTATGCTTCATTTGTTAATTGATCAATTGATAAATATCGGGAGTGTGCAGTGAAACTAAGCCACAAAAATCTTGTTAAATTCGTAAAAACATTATTGATTTCATGTACTGCTATGAGTGTATTTACATCTTTTGCACAAGATGTAACGAATTATCCCAGTAAACCTATCCGTTTAATTGTTGGATTTTCTGCTGGAGGAATCTCAGATGTTCTTGGCCGCGCGTTAGCGGCTAAATTGGCGAGCAATACTGGTCAGGGAGTCATTGTTGAAAATAAGCCGGGTGCTGGTACGACTATTGCGGCAGATTATGTAGCGAAATCTACCCCAGATGGGTATACCTTATTTTTACAGGATATGACAACGCATGCAATTAATGTCGGTTTATACAAAAACCTGCCGTATGATGCCATCAAAGATTTCTCCCCCATCACTTTAGTAGCTTCTACGCCCTTAATGCTGGTTGTGAATCCTAATTTAAAGGTGAATAATTTAAAAGAGTTTATTGTCCTTGCAAAAGCAACTTCAAAGTCACTGGCGTATGCATCATCTGGAAAAGGCACTGTACCGCACTTGGCTGCAGAGACTTTTAATCAAATGCTCAGTATTGAGCCTATCCATGTGCCTTTTAAGGGGAGCTCACCTGCTACTCAGGCAGTCTTAGCCGGCGATGTTGGGTTTACTTTTTCCAGTATGCCGCCAGCATTAAGCCTAGTGCAAAGTAAAAAACTGATTGCCCTTGGTGTTACCACAAAAAATCGTGTGAATGCCGTTCCTGATGTACCAACGATCTCAGAAGCAGGATTACCAGGCTATGAGTTTGTTTTATATAGCGGCATCCTAGGGCCTAAGGGCATGTCCCCTGAGCTTGTAAAAAAGATTCATAACATGTTTGTCGATGTAGTGAACAGTCCAGAGATGAGACAAGTTTATGCATCCATTGGAGCTGACCCCATCACCAACACACCTGCAGAATTTAATTCACACATGAATCAAGAAGTTATTAAAATGGTCAAAGCTGTAAAAGTTGCTGGCGCTACCCTTGATTAAACTATATGACAAATCTACTACCTAAACACTCGCGATACGATTACATACCCCTTCCAGAAAGAAAAGATTACAGTTGGCCAGACGGTAAACGTTTGGCCTTTGTGGTGACAACGAATGTCGAATGTTTCGCTTTCGGGGCTGGACTAGGGCATGATCCTGCAAAAATTGGTGAGCCGCAGACGCACCGCAATTACTCTTGGAGAGATTACGGAAACAGGATTGGTATTTGGAGGTTTTTTGAACTTTTTGATGAATTGCAGATTCCTATTGGGCATAACGTCAATAGCCTTTTGTATGAGTATGCCCCACAAATTATGGATGCTATTCGAAACAGGGGTGATGAATTTGTGGCGCATGGTAGAACGAATGCCGAAAATTTACGTGGCATGTGGGAAGCTGACGAAAAACGCATTATTGGCGACATTGTAGAAACTTTTATCAAGCATGAAGGTGTTGCCCCAATGGGTTGGATGGGAGCTGGTGCTTATGAAACTCCTCATACACCCGACTTGCTCAAAGAGGCTGGGTTTAAGTATTTAATGGACTGGCCCATGGATGATCAGCCCATTTGGATGAGAACAAGGAGTGGCCCTATCTTATCAATCCCTTATCCGATCGAACTGAATGATTCTCAAGTCGTGATTCATCGCAAACAAGATGGTAAGGACTTTTGTGACATGATTGTCGACCAATTTGATGAAATGATTGATCAGTGTGTCAAGCATCCATTAGTGATGAATGTATCGATCCATCCTTATGTATTCGGACAGCCATTTCGATTAAGGAATCTTCGATTAGCTTTGAGGCATTGTTTAGAGCACCCCAAAGCAAATCTAGTATGGAAGGCTAAGCCTATGGATGTAGCGAATTATTGCCTTAGCTTACCGCCGGGAATTATTCCTGGAAGTGAATGATCAAAGAATATTTGGGCTTGATCAGAAAATGTAAGACTCTTTTTAAAAACCACAGATGTTTATATGGTTTTTGAAGCTTCCTCGTTTTATTTCTGTCATCAAATATGCTCTACAATATTGATTGTGAAAATGTAATTTGAATGACATAAATTATTCGTGGAATTAAATTGAATCTTGGTAACTACCTCCCAGTTTTTTTATTTATATTAGTCGGCATCGGTGTCGGACTTGTGCCCATGGCCCTTGGCAAGATTCTTGGACCATCGAATCCAGACCCGGAAAAAATTTCTCCCTACGAATGCGGTTTTGATGCTTTCGA
This sequence comes from uncultured beta proteobacterium, assembly GCA_903867305.1. GTDB lineage: Bacteria > Pseudomonadota > Gammaproteobacteria > Burkholderiales > Burkholderiaceae > Polynucleobacter. The sequence goes on along the minus strand of CAIPQU010000007.1, from coordinate 16,931 downwards.
GGATGCGCGGATGAAGTTTGACGTTCGCTATTATTTGGTGGCTATTTTATTTATATTGTTTGATCTCGAGACTGCATTTTTATTCCCATGGGGAGTTGCTTTAAAAGAGATTGGATGGGCGGGTTATGTCTCCATGGTTGTGTTTCTTTTGGAATTTGTAGTGGGCTTTGTTTATATTTGGAAAAAGGGTGCCCTCAACTGGGAATAGTTAAGGGCCATAAAAAAAGTATATGGCGCTAGAAGGTTTGTTAAAAGAAGGTTTTGTCACAATGTCAGCCGATAAGCTGATAAATTGGACAAGAACTGGATCATTGTGGCCAATGACATTTGGATTGGCATGTTGTGCCGTTGAAATGATGCATGCTGGAGCTGCTAGGTATGATCTTGATCGTTTCGGGGTTGTTTTTAGACCATCGCCACGTCAATCTGATTTGATGATCGTTGCCGGAACACTATGTAACAAAATGGCTCCAGCACTTCGAAAAGTATATGATCAAATGCCAGAGCCGCGTTGGGTTTTGTCTATGGGATCCTGCGCCAATGGGGGTGGTTACTATCACTATTCCTACTCAGTCGTCAGAGGCTGTGATCGTATTGTGCCGGTCGATGTTTATGTACCCGGTTGTCCACCGACCGCCGAAGCTCTCATGTATGGAATTATTCAGCTACAAGCGAAGATTCGTCGCACTTCTACCATCGCTAGAAAAGAATAGGTGCAGGTGATGAATGAAAATTTAATCCAACTGCAACAAGCACTTGAAAAGTCTTTCGGTAAAATTGCCACCATTGAAGCTGCGCTCAACGAGATCACTCTCACGGTTCCTGCAGAGCATTACATAGCAACCGCGACAATTCTTCGGGATGACAAGACCTTTGCTTTTGAGCAGTTAATGGATTTATGTGGCGTAGATTTTCAGAGTTATGGAGATACCGGATGGTCAGGGCTCAGATTTGCGGCGGTATCACACCTTCTTTCTGTGAGTAAAAATTGGCGTTTGCGATTAAAAGTATTTGTACCGAACGAAGATTTTCCTGTCATTCCAAGTCTTCTCGGTATATGGAGTTCGGCTAATTGGTACGAACGTGAAGCCTTTGATCTATTTGGGATTATCTTTGAAGGCCATGACGACCTTCGCCGAATCTTGACGGATTACGGATTTATTGGACATCCATTTAGAAAAGATTTCCCAGTATCTGGTCAAGTAGAAATGCGTTATGACGCAGAACAAAAGCGTGTGATTTATCAGCCTGTGACGATTGAGCCACGGGAAGTTACGCCACGTATCATTCGTGAAAAAAGTTACGGAGCTTGATATGGCGGAAATTAAAAATTACACTCTTAACTTTGGCCCCCAGCACCCTGCAGCTCATGGAGTTCTTCGTCTCGTTTTAGAATTAGATGGTGAAGTGATTCAACGAGCAGACCCGCACATTGGATTACTGCATCGTGCCACAGAGAAATTAGCTGAGACGCGTACGTGGGTGCAAAACGTTCCCTACATGGATCGCCTTGATTATGTTTCCATGATGGCTAATGAACATGCTTATGTCATGGCGATAGAAAAGTTATTAGAGATTGATGTACCGATACGCGCACAATATATAAGAGTAATGTTTGATGAGATTACGCGCTTACTCAATCATTTATTATGGATTGGTTGTCATGGTCTTGACGTTGGTGCGATGGCGGTATTCTTATACGCATTTAGAGAGCGTGAAGACTTATTTGATATGTATGAAGCGGTATCTGGAGCACGAATGCACGCTGCATATTACCGACCAGGTGGGGTATACAGAGACTTACCGGATCAAATGCCTCAATATACGGCGAATAAAATTCGTGGTGCAAAAGCAATTAAAAAGTTAAATGAAAATCGCACAGGCTCTTTATTAGATTTCATTGAGGACTTTACACAGCGATTCCCAACTTACGTTGATGAATACGAAACCTTATTAACCGACAACCGAATTTGGAAGCAGCGTCTGGTTGGTATTGGTGTGGTAACTCCCGAACGCGCTTTGCAATTAGGATTTACAGGCCCTATGTTAAGGGGCTCTGGAATTGAATGGGACCTTCGCAAGAAGCAGCCTTATGAAGTTTATGACCAATTAAAGTTTGATATTCCAGTGGGAGTTAATGGCGATAGTTATGATCGTTACTTGGTTCGTGTGGAAGAAATGCGTCAGTCCAATAAAATCATTCAGCAATGTATTGCTTGGCTCAGATCAAATCCCGGACCGGTGATCAGTGATAACCATAAAGTAGCAGTTCCTAACCGGGTGGATATGAAGTCCAATATGGAAGAGTTGATCCATCACTTCAAATTATTTACTGAAGGTATTCATGTCCCGCCAGGACAGGCATACGCTGCTGTTGAACATCCCAAAGGCGAATTTGGAATATATGCCATTTCTGATGGCGCCAATAAACCGTATCGTTTAAAAATCCGAGCACCTGGTTTTCCGCATTTAGCGGCTTTAGATGAAATGGCCAGGGGCCATATGATTGCTGATGCAGTTACTATTATTGGGACTCAGGATATTGTGTTTGGTGAAATAGATCGTTAGGAAAAGTCGATGTTGTCTGAAAACTCCCTCAAAGAAATTGCTCGAAATATTGCAAAGTATCCTGCTGATCAAAAACAATCAGCGGTGATGGCTGCATTAGCTGTTGCGCAGGATGAGTATGGTTGGCTTTCTGCTGATGCGATTGCAGAGGTAGCGGAAATTTTAGAGATGCCGCCTATTTGGGTTCAAGAGGTCGCAACTTTTTACAACATGTATAACGTAGGTCCAACGGGTAAGTTTAAATTGGCGATATGTACTAACTTACCTTGTGAGTTATCGGGTGGTAAACGTGCGGCTGAGTATCTCAAACAAAAGCTTGGAATTGATTTTGGGCAAACAACCACTTGCGGAACTTTTACCTTGCTCGAGGGCGAATGTATGGGGGCTTGTGGAGATGCTCCAGTTGCTTTGGTAAACAATAAAAAAATGTGTAGTTGGATGAGTAATGACAAATTAGATGCTTTGCTTGAAGAGTTAAAAGCAAGTGTGAAAGTGACCGGGTAGATAAGATGACTTCACTACATGATTTACATATCAATCCGCTAATCCTTGCCAATTTGAATGGCACAAACTGGCATTTACAAGATTATGTTGCTAGAGGTGGATATGCTTCATTAAGAAAAATTTTAGAAGAAAAAGTTCCTCAGGATCAAGTGATTGCTACAGTAAAAGCCTCTGGCCTTCGTGGTCGGGGTGGCGCTGGATTTCCGACAGGGTTGAAGTGGAGTTTTATGCCACGTCAATTACCGGGAGATAAATATTTGGTATGTAATTCTGACGAGGGAGAGCCAGGGACATTTAAGGATCGCGATATCCTTCGTTATAACCCGCATGCACTGATTGAAGGAATGACTATTGCTGCTTATGCGATGGGTATTCCTGTTGGATATAACTATATTCATGGTGAGATTTGGAATGAATATGAAATTTTTGAAAAAGCATTAGAAGAGGCGAGAGCTGCGGGGTATTTGGGTACAAAGATTCTCGGTACGGATTTTTCATTTGAGTTACATGCCCATCATGGATATGGCGCTTATATTTGTGGAGAAGAGACTGCTTTATTAGAGTCCTTAGAAGGTAAAAAGGGGCAACCTCGATTTAAACCTCCTTTCCCGGCCAGTTTTGGTTTGTATGGCAAACCCACAACGATTAACAACACAGAAACTTTTGCTGCTGTACCGTTTATCTTTACGGTGGGAGCAGATAATTACGCCAAATTAGGCAAGCCTAATAATGGTGGGACAAAAATATTTTCGGTTTCAGGTGATGTAGTACGTCCTGGTAATTATGAAATTCCCTTAGGAACTCCTTTTTCCAAGTTGCTTGAGCTGGCTGGTGGAATGCGTGACGGTAAAAAAATTAAGGCGGTGATTCCAGGCGGTTCTTCTGCTCCAGTTATTCCGGGTGAGATGATGTTAGCTACTGATATGGATTACGACAGTATTGCAAAGGCTGGTTCGATGCTGGGTTCAGGTGCGGTGATTGTGATGGATGAGACACGCTGCATGGTGAAGTCTTTACTGAGACTTTCATATTTTTATCATGAAGAATCTTGCGGGCAATGCACGCCCTGCCGTGAAGGTACTGGTTGGTTGTGGCGGATGGTCAACAGAATTGAGCATGGCGAAGGACGTCCAGAGGACTTAGACCTTCTCAATGATGTCGCGGGTAACATTATGGGCCGAACCATTTGTGCATTAGGAGATGCTGCTGCAATGCCAGTTCGCGGTATGTTAAAGCATTATATGAATGAATTTATTTATCACGTTGAGAATAAGCGTTGCTTAGTCCCGCAGTACGTGTAGTGTTTAATGATTAAAGTGGGTTAGAGAATGATTCAAATTGAGATTGACGGAAAATCGGTAGAAGTCAAAGAAGGCTCGACCGTGATTCAAGCTGCGGAAAGCATTGGAACGTTTATCCCTCATTTTTGCTATCACAAGAAATTATCGATTGCGGCGAATTGCAGAATGTGTTTAGTAGAGGTTGAAAAAGCTCCTAAGCCAGTCCCTGCTTGCGCTACTCCTGTTAATAATGGCATGAAGATTTTTACGCGTTCTGAAAAAGCCGTGAGTGCGCAAAAATCGGTGATGGAGTTCCTATTGATTAATCACCCCCTTGATTGTCCAATTTGCGATCAAGGTGGCGAATGTCAGTTGCAAGACTTGACGGTTGGTTATGGTAAATCGAGTTCACGGTATCAGGAAGAAAAGAGAGTGGTCTTTCATAAAAATGTAGGCCCCCTGATTTCGATGGAAGAGATGAGTCGTTGTATCCATTGCACGAGATGTGTTCGCTTCGGTCAGGAAATTGCTGGCGTGATGGAACTTGGTATGTTGGGACGTGGTGAGCACTCTGAAATTACATCGTTTGTTGGTCAAACTGTAGATTCTGAACTGTCCGGTAATATGATTGATATATGTCCAGTAGGGGCCTTGACGAGTAAGCCATTCCGTTACGCAGCGAGAACCTGGGAGCTTGGTAGAAAAAGATCTTTAAGTCCCCATGATTCGATGGGAAGTAATACGGTTATTCAGACAAAAGCTGATCGCGTGATGCGAGTTGTTCCACAAGAGAATGATCAGATTAATGAATGCTGGATTTCTGATAAAGATCGATTTGCTTATGAAGGTTTGAATAGTGAAGATCGTCTTGAGCAACCTATTATTAAGCAAAATGGTGAGTGGATTGACTGCGATTGGCAAGCCGCATTGGAATATGTCGCAAGTGGTTTATCCGGCGTTATTAGTGATCATGGCGCAAAAAATATTGCTGCTCTAGCGCACCCGATGAGTAGTGTCGAAGAATTATTTTTATTACAAAAATTAATGAAGCAGTTGGGTTCTCATCAGATTGAAACTCGATTGAGGCAAGTTGCTCCCCCAGAAAATGCTGGAGCGTCGTGGTTAGGATTGCCTATTGTTGAGCTTGAGAAATTACAAAAAGCTTTTGTGATTGGAAGTTTCTTACGTAAAGATCATCCACTGATTGCATCGCGTTTACGCAAAGCGACGAAAACTGGGTTACAGATGATGCGTCTGGACTCCGGGTCCGATGATTGGTTAATGCCACATCAATCATTATCGACAGCACCCTCTCATTGGTTAGAAGAATTGCAGTCCATTGTCGCCTCCGTTGCACAGGCCAAATCGATTCCTGCACCATTGGGCTTTTCAAGACTATCTGAAAAAGCCACATTGTTTGCTCAGCAATTATTAAATGGTGATAGAAAAGCTATTTTTATTGGTAACACTGCACTTGCACATCCTGATGCACCACAAATTGTTGCATGGGCACAATGGCTTGCAGATGAAACTGGAGCTACTCTTGGATATTTAGGTGAAGGAGCCAATTTTGTTGGAGCTAATATCGTGAGCGCTAATAGTCATGGTATTGCCCCAATTCTTGACGGTTCAAAAAAGGCCGTGGTACTTTATCAAGTTGAGCCACTCGCTGACTTACCGAATCCTCAGGCTGCAAAGGCAGCACTCCTAAAAGCACAAACGGTAATTGCATTTAGTTCATTTATTTCCAATGATTTATTAGAGTTAGCTGATGTCATCTTGCCACTGACCCCATATTCGGAACAAGCTGGAACATATGTCAATATTGCTGGAGATGTTCAAACAGTTCAAGCCTCAGTCAGGCCATTAGCTCAGGCTCGTCCAGGTTGGAAAGTATTACGTGTTCTAGGCGATTTACTAAAACTTGATGGATTCCAATTTAATACGGTTGAAGAGGTCAAGAGTTCAGCACTAGATGGCGTTGATATTTCGAAGTTACTGTCGAATCGAACTCATATCCCTTTAGAGATCGTAAAAATCTCTACTAATAATGGTTTAGAGCGCATTGCCGACGTTCCTATTTACTTCTCGGACGCGATTGTTCGAAGGGCACCTTCTTTGCATTTGACTACAGATAGTAAAAATGCCCTGAAGATTGGTATACCTGCTGGATTATTTAGTCAGATGCAGTTAAAAGAGGGGGATCCTATCAAGATTACCCAGGGGCAAGCTCAGGTAGTCATGCCCGCAACTTTACAAAAAGGTTTAGCTGAAGGCGTAGTTCGCATTGCCACGGCAACTCCAGCGAGTGCTAATTTAGGTGATGCCTTTGGTCAAATTGTTGTGGAGAGAGCATGAGTTTTTTAGAGACAATCACAACACAAGGTGAAGCTATTTTTGGGCCATTATGGCCATTGGTTTGGGCGCTCGTCCGCATTGTCATTATTGTTTTACCGATGTTTGCATGCGTTGCTTACTTGACATTATGGGAACGTAAATTAATTGGCTGGATGCATTCACGCTTAGGACCTAACCGCGTTGGTCCTTTAGGTTTGTTACAACCAATTGCTGATGCCCTCAAATTACTTCTAAAAGAAGTGATTCAGCCAATTCGTGCGAATAAATTACTTTATATTATTGGTCCGATCATGGTCATTGCACCTGCTTTTGCAGCATGGGCAGTTGTTCCGTTTCAGGCTGATATGGTTCTAGCGGATGTCAATGCTGGCTTACTGTATGTCATGGCCATTACCTCAGTTGGCGTTTATGGAGTCATACTTGCTGGTTGGTCATCTAATTCCAAGTACGCTTTTTTAGGCGCAATGCGCGCTTCCGCGCAAATGGTTTCTTATGAGATCGCCATGGGGTTTGCATTAGTTAGCGTTCTAATGGTTACGGGCTCTTTAAACTTAGGCGATATTGTCCGCTCGCAATCACATGGAATCTTTGCTGATTACGGAATTAATTTTTTATCTTGGAACTGGTTGCCCTTGTTGCCGATGTTTATGATTTACTTTATTTCGGGGGTTGCAGAAACAAACCGTCATCCATTTGATGTGGTGGAAGGTGAGTCTGAGATTGTTGCCGGTCATATGATTGAATATTCTGGAATGGCATTTGCCATGTTCTTTTTGGCTGAGTATGCCAATATGATTTTGATTACAACGATGTGTGCTACTTTATTTTTAGGTGGCTGGTTACCGATTCTTGACTTGCCGATTCTAAGAGATATACCTGGATTTTTTTGGTTACTTTTAAAAACATTTTTACTACTGTCGGTATTTATTTGGTTACGTGCTTCATTGCCAAGATATCGATACGATCAAATTATGCGTTTAGGATGGAAAGTATTTATTCCCTTATCCGTTTTTTGGGTAGTTGTTGTTGGCGCATGGATAGTCTCTCCATGGAGTGTATGGAAATGATCAACCTTCGTGAGGCAGAATAAATTATGTTAAATCAAATGAAAGAATTTTTAAATAGCTTGCTCTTAAAAGAGGTATTTAAGGGGATGGGCTTAACGGGGCGTTATTTATTTCAACCCAAAGTAACGGTTCAGTACCCAGAAGAGAAGACTCCAATGTCTCCTCGGTTTAGAGGTTTGCATGCTTTGCGTCGTTACCCCAACGGGGAGGAGCGTTGCATTGCCTGTAAAATGTGTGAAGCGGTATGTCCAGCCATGGCCATCACCATTGAATCCGATTTAAGAGATGATGGTACCCGCCGAACTTCTCGTTACGATATTGACTTAACAAAATGCATCTTTTGTGGCTTTTGTGAAGAGGCTTGTCCTGTCGATGCGATTGTTGAGACCCACATCCATGAATATCATGGCGAAAAACGTGGCGACCTTTATTTCACCAAAGACATGTTATTAGCTGTAGGCGATCAGTTTGAAAAAGAAATTGCTGCCAATAAAACCGCTGACGCTAAATATCGTTAAGAAATTATTTATGCCATTTAATCCGACCTTATTATTTTTTTATAGTTTTGCAACAGTGCTGGTCATTTCAGCATTGAAAGTCATTACTGCAAAAAATCCGATACATGCAGCCTTATTTTTAGTATTAGCATTTTTTAATGCTGCTGGAATCTGGATGTTACTTGAAGCGGAATTTTTATCCATTGCCCTCATTTTGGTTTATGTTGGTGCGGTAATGGTTTTATTCTTATTCGTCGTGATGATGCTGGATTTGGATGTATCTCATTTACGAAGTCAGTTTAAACAATTCATTCCACTAGCCTCTTTAGTGGGGGCAGTGATTGTGGCTGAAATGACACTAGTGCTTGTTCGGGGTTTTATAGGTACGGTTTATCCAATGCCTAAGCTCACACCAGAAGGTGAAAGTAACACCATGAGTCTTGGAAAAATGATTTATGGTGAATATGTTTTTAATTTCGAGATTGCTGGAATTATTTTATTAGTCGCTATCATTGCTGCGGTAGCGTTGACCTTACGTCGTCGTAAAGATCATAAGACACAAGATATTGCGGCACAAATTCGGACGAAAGTTAGTGACAGGATTCGGATTGTGACGATGGATTCTGAAAATGAACATCGTCAGATAGGAAAAAAATAATGATTACTCTTGCCCACTATTTAGTACTTGCATCGATGTTATTTGCCATTGGTATTATTGGCATATTTTTAAATCGCAAAAACATTATTGTTTTATTGATGTCGATTGAGCTCATGCTTTTGGCAGTGAATACCAACTTTATAGCTTTTTCTCATTATTTGGGAGATATGCTAGGTCAGGTATTTGTTTTCTTTATTTTGACAGTAGCTGCTGCTGAGGCGGCTATTGGTTTAGCTATCTTAGTGATCTTATTCCGCAGCAGTGATACGGTGAGTACGGAAGATCTTGGACAGTTAAAAGGTTAATCGGTTTATTTATATAGAAAACATTATGGCACCAACTTTAAACCCATTTCTCTTAATCCTGATTCCATTAGCGCCATTGATTGGAGCAATGCTTGCAGGATTTTTTGGCACAAAATTCATGGGTAATCAATTAGGTCGTAAGGCTTGCCACCGCATCACAATTTTAGGCGTGGCTGTAGCTTGTGGCTTATCAATCAATGTATTGGTTGATGTGTATAGTGGCGCAAGATTTAACGGTAATATTTATGAGTGGATGCGCTTAGGCAATGAGTTGGTTTTACCGATTGGATTTTTAATTGATCCACTATCAGCCATGATGATGGTCGTTGTGACCTTCGTCTCCTTAATGGTTCATATTTACACCATCGGTTACATGGAAGAGGATGAAGGCTATAACCGCTTTTTCTCCTATATTTCATTATTTACCTTTGCGATGTTAATGCTCGTCATGAGCAATAACTTTCTACAGTTATTTTTTGGCTGGGAAGCGGTTGGGTTGGTATCGTATTTATTGATTGGGTTTTGGTATACCAAGAAAACCGCGATCTTTGCCAATATGAAAGCTTTCTTAGTCAATCGCGTCGGTGATTTTGGATTTATTCTCGGCATTGGCTTAATTTTGGCCAATACAGGGACGATGGATTATCAAGAGGCATTTGGCCAAGCAGAAAATATCGCGGCACAAACTTTGCCAGGCACTAGTTGGGGCCTTATGACAGTTGCGTGTATTTGTTTGTTTGTTGGAGCGATGGGTAAATCTGCCCAATTTCCATTGCATGTTTGGTTACCTGATTCGATGGAAGGCCCCACACCGATCTCTGCATTGATTCATGCCGCCACCATGGTGACGGCAGGTATCTTTATGGTCTCTAGAATGTCGCCCTTTTTTGAGTTATCGGAAACAGCGCTCTCGTTTATTTTGATCATTGGATCCATCACAGCACTTTTTATGGGACTTTTAGGTATTGTGCAAACGGATATCAAACGGGTAGTTGCTTATTCAACTTTGTCACAATTAGGTTATATGACAGTTGCACTGGGTGTGTCGGCCTACCCAGTGGCTATTTTTCATCTCATGACACATGCATTTTTCAAAGCACTTTTGTTTTTAGGTGCAGGTAGTGTCATTATGGGAATGCATCATGATCAGGACATGCGCAATATGGGTGGTTTACGAAAATACATGCCGATCACCTGGATTACATCTCTCATTGGGAGTTTGGCTTTGATTGGAACTCCGTTCTTCTCAGGATTTTATTCAAAAGACTCCATCATTGAGGCTGTAGCAGAAAGTCATATTTATGGATCGAGCTTTGCGTATTTTTCCGTGATGGTTGGTGTATTTGTCACAGCATTTTATTCTTTCAGGATGTATTTTTTGGTTTTTCATGGAAAAGAGCGTTTTGGTCTTGAGCATCACGACCAACATGAAGAGCATCACGATGACCAAGACGATCATGTACATGAGCACCATGGCTTGGCTCCAGGACAAAAACCACATGAGTCACCATGGGTGGTCACATTTCCACTAATTATGTTGGCGATTCCATCTGCCTTGATTGGTTATTTCACGATTGAACCGATGTTATTTGGTGGTTTCTTTGAGGATTCTATTGCCATTGATTTAAATGCGCATCCAGCCATGGAAGCGTTAGCGATCGCCTTTCATGGGGCTCAAGCAATGGCGATTCATTCGCTGAGTTCACCCGTTCTTGGTTTAGCGTTAATGGGGGTCATCACCGCAGCGCTGTTCTATTTAGTCAAACCTGAAATCCCTGCAAAATTAGCTATTATTTTTGCACCCATTAAAAACGTGTTGGATAACAAATATTACTTAGATGATTTCAACCAAGCATTCTTTGCGCGAGGCGCACAGATTATTGGAAATGGTTTTTGGAAGGGTGGGGATCAATCGATCATTGATGGCCTTGTCGTCAATGGCAGTGCCAAATTAGTCAATTGGTTTTCGATATTAGTCAGACATTTTCAATCTGGGTACTTATACCACTATGCTTTCGCCATGATTATTGGTGTAGTTGGTTTAATTGCATGGATACTTTTTACCCATTTGGGTTCAATTCCTTAAACGGCCGGACATGATTTTATCTTTAGCAATTTGGATGCCGATTTTTTTCGGATTGGTGATTTTAGGTAGTGGTTCAGACGGTAGTCGTTCATACGTTCGCTGGATGGCTTTATTTGCCTCCATCCTTAGTTTTCTGATTACCTTGCCATTAATTATTGATTTTGATACTGCCGTGATTGGAATGCAATTTGTTGAAAACGTTTCTTGGGTGGCTCGGTATGATTTAAATTATCACTTGGGGGTTGATGGTATTTCTGTATGGTTCGTTGTTCTAACAGCTTTCATCACAATCATCGTTGTGTTGGCTGGTTGGGAAGTGATTCAAGATCGCGTTGCGCAATACATGGCTGCTTTCCTGATTTTGTCAGGCATCATGATTGGTGTTTTTGTCGCTTTAGATGGACTTTTGTTTTACGTATTTTTTGAAGCAACGTTGATTCCGATGTATATCATTATTGGTGTCTGGGGTGGTAAGAATCGAATTTATGCAGCTTTCAAATTTTTCTTATATACCTTGATGGGATCTTTGTTGACCCTGATTGCAATTTTGTATTTATATAATGCAACTGACACTTTCAGTATCCTTGAGTGGCATAACGCCAAATTAAGCTTCAAAGAACAGGTGTTGATCTTCTTTGCTTTCTTAATGGCGTTTGCGGTCAAAGTTCCTATGTGGCCTGTACATACTTGGTTACCGGATGCCCACGTGGAAGCGCCTACTGGCGGATCGATTGTTTTAGCAGCCATTATGTTGAAATTGGGAGCTTATGGTTTTCTAAGATTCTCATTGCCGATAGCACCTGACGCAAGTCAATATTTGGGACCATTCATCATCACCTTATCACTTATTGCAGTGATTTATGTTGGCTTAGTGGCTCTTGTTCAACAAGATATGAAAAAGCTAGTAGCGTATTCTTCGATTGCGCATATGGGGTTTGTCACTTTAGGCTTTTTTATTTTTAATCCCATGGGGATTGAAGGTGGAATTGTACAGATGATTTCACATGGATTTATATCTGGTGCGATGTTCTTCTCGATTGGTGTTTTATATGATCGGATGCATACACGAAAAATAGCTGATTACGGTGGTGTTGTGAACTCAATGCCCAAGTTTGCAGTCTTTGCTGTTTTATTTGCAATGGCTAATTGTGGACTTCCAGCGACATCAGGATTTGTTGGTGAGTTTATGGTTATTTTAGGTGCCGTCGATTATGACTTTAAGATTGGATTTTTAGTGGCAACCGCACTCATTTTAGGTGCTGCATATTCATTATGGATGGTCAAGAGAGTCTTTTTTGGCGAGATCACTAATGCTCATGTTGCTGAGTTGACTGACATTAATTCACGTGAGTATCTGATTTTAGGACTCCTTGCAATACTGACAATTGGTATGGGCGTTTATCCAAAAGTGTTTACTGATTTGATTCATCCAGCGGCCATTGACTTACTCAAACATGTCGCGATCTCGAAGATATAAGAACTGGAACTAACATGCAAGCCCTTGACCTTATAGAAATTTTGCCAGAGTTAATTCTCTTACTGGTAATTTGTTTTATGTTGTTAGTTACACCGTTTCTTAAAGAGACTTTATCAACTGACGAAGATGTTTTTTATACACCACGTGGAGCAGCCCTTTCTTACCGGATGGCCATTGTCACTCTCTTCGTTTTGGCCATCATGTTTGCGATTCGAGTTGGTGACATACCACAAATGATTATGAATGGATTGTATTCAATAGATCCTTTATCCAATGTATTAAAGTCGGTATCTAGTATTGCGGTGATGGTCACCCTCATATACTCCAAGCAATATATGCAAGATCGCGATTTGTTTCGCGTCGACTATATAGCACTTGTATTGTTGGCGCTACTCGGTCAGTTCGTCATGATCTCCGGCGCGAATATGCTCACCTTGTATCTTGGACTTGAGTTATTAGCGTTGTCGACGTATACCCTTACAGCTATGCGCCCCAATTTTCCAAGAGGTATTGAGGCTGGCATGAAGTACTTTATTTTAGGCGCGTTATCCTCTGGGTTCTTACTGTATGGAATGTCCATGATTTATGGCGCTACCGGATCTCTTGCTTTAGACGATATCTTGCGAGTCACCAACAACGAGCCTGTGATGCGTTTAGTGCTTGCCTTTGGAATCGTATTTTTGTTAGCTGGACTTGCCTTCAAATTAGGCGCTGCTCCATTTCATATGTGGGTACCCGATGTTTATGATGGTGCTCCCACCTCGGTTACCTTATTAATTGGTGGTGCTCCGAAGATTGCTGCTTTTGCGATCACTTTTAGATTATTGGTGGGGGGATTGCAACCCTTGCAAGCAGATTGGCAACCAATTTTAATTTTCCTAGCAATGGCATCATTAGTCATTGGTAATTTAGCTGCGATAGCGCAGACGAACATCAAGCGGATGTTAGCTTATTCAACAATTTCCCATATGGGCTTTATGTTGCTGGGCTTTTTATCGGTTTATGACGAGCATGCTTATAGTGCTGCGTTCTTTTATGCTGTGACCTATGTATTGTCTACTTTAGGAACCTTCGGACTTTTGATGATTTTGTCGAAAAAGGGATTTGAGTGCGAAACCATTGATGATTTGAAAGGGTTAAATCGCCGTAGCCCATTAATGGCTTTTATAATGTTGTTGCTCATGTTCTCTTTAGCCGGCATTCCGCCTACCGTAGGCTTTATCGCTAAATTATCGATCTTAGAATCCTTAGTCGATGCCGGATATATCTGGTTGTCAGTTTTTGCTGTCCTTGCTTCATTAATTGGTGCTTTTTATTATTTAAGAATTGTGAAGACCATGTACTTTGAAGAGCCAACGGATAATACTTTATTGGAAGGCCAAGGATTTGCTAAGGGCATTCTGACCCTGAATGGATTATTTATTCTTTTGGCAGGAATTTTTCCTGCTTTCTTGACAACGCTGTGCTTGAATGCCATGCGTATTACTCTCCAAGGTTAATGTCAGAGAGTTTTCCATACATTCCCACCTATACAGAGTTAAGCGTTGGGGATGATCATTTAAAAGAAACTCAGATCAATAGTAAAGAGGTCTATCGAGGATATTATCTAAAACTGATTCAGGATCGTGTGATGCTTCCTGATGGTAAAGAAGCTGGCCGCGAGTATTTAATTCATCCTGGTGCTGTAGCTATTATTCCGATGTTGCCAGATGGTCGTATTTTGTTAGAGAGACAGTATCGTTATCCTCTGCATCAATCATTTATAGAAATTCCGGCAGGTAAGCTTGATTTTGCTGAGGATTCTTTGACATGTGCCAAGCGTGAACTGGAAGAAGAGACGGGTTTTATTGCAGAAGAGTGGGTCTTTTTAGGAAAAATTCATCCGATTATTTCTCACTCCACCGAATTTATCGATATATATTTAGCTAAAGACCTCACTTTTACTCGTCAACATCTCGATGAGGGAGAATTTCTGGATATTTTTGGGGCTGAGTTAAAAGAGATTGAGAAACTCATCAAAGAAGGTTTCATAACGGATGTTAAAACGATTATAGGGACCTACTGGATAAAAGATTACCTTAATCAATTGGTCGCATAATCCTTTTTGCAATGTATCCTTTAAAAAGATATCTTTGTTTAAATGAGATGACTAAAGAAGATGTGTGAAGTGACGTAATAAGAAGTATGAGTAAATATTTCTGTATTTTTAGAATGATGAAGTAACAGTGTCGTTTTTTTAGCATGATTCTATTTTTTGTATAGAATATCTATTCGTATATCCTTTTGCAGCAAAACATAAAATTTATAGACAGAGATTATGAAAGTTTACAATTTAGCTTGCCCCTTAAATCACCAATTTGAAGGTTGGTTTAGTTCTGAGGATGATTTCACTACCCAGCAAAAAACTTCGATCTTGTGTTGCCCTATGTGTGACAGTGTTGAAATAGCAAGGATGCCTTCTGCTCCTTATATTGGCGGTAAACATCATCACGATAATTCCACATTTAATGCTTTTGAAAAAACCGCATTAGCACTTCCTGAGACGAATGATGCGATGCATTTAAGCCCTTCCCAAAAGATCGTTTTTCAAGAAAAAATGCAAGCTATGATGTTACAAGTAGTGCGTGAGATTATGGAAAAAACAGAAGATGTCGGATCTTCTTTTGCTGAAGAGGCTCGTAAAATTCATTATAAAGAATCCCCAGAGCGAAGTATTCGGGGGATCACTAGCGCGGATGAAGCGGCAGAGTTGATGGATGAAGGAATCGAAGTTTATTCACTTCCAGTTCCACCATCGTTAAAAAATACACTTCAATAAATCTCATCAAAAAAACCATCTAATTCCTGAGGAATTTAGATGGTTTAGTTATAGCAACAAAAAAGCTTTTAAAACACAAGATTAGTGAAATCTTCTCCAAACTGCCATAGAAACTCCACCTGCAACAGAGTCAAGTTCCCAATCTTGCAACTCATCAGAGTCTCCCTGACTGGCAAAATGTGCTTTAGCTTCCTCTACTGAAAAATCATAACCTTTGGGCTTGACTAACTCCACGAGTTTTTCAACAGAGCCTTCAGCAGTATTAACTACTTCTTCTAGCTCACGACTTGATTCAATATCTTTAAAAAAACGTTCGATTTCTGCAATGCTCATATCTGCTCCTTAAATCCCAAAACTGGGTTCAAATAATAAAAGATTTTCTAATATTGAAAAATACTAAAAAAACACCGCATCCAAAGTGTAGTACCCCCTAAAAAGTAAACTATTTAGAAGTTGAATTTTCTGTTATTTGTGGCATATTAATAACAGGAGGTTGTATGAAGAAATCAAGGTTTAGCGAAAGCCAAATAGTTAGTATTTTGAAAGAGTCTGAAGGCGGTATCCCCATTGCAGATATTTTAAGAACACACGGGATTAGTCAGGGTACATTTTATAAATGGCGATCTAAATACAGTGGACTAGAGGCGTCTGAGTTAAAGCGTATGAAAGATTTAGAGCAGCAGTTATCTGAATATAAAACGATGGTTGCTGAGCTTTCTAGAGATAACCGAGCGCTCAAGAACTTAATCGAAAAAAAGCTTTAACGCCAACGGGTAAACGAGAAGCTGCAGATTACTTGGTTGGCGAAGAAGGTTTACCCGTTCGTGTGGCATGCTCGGCCGTTGGTCTGTCGCGCGCCACGTTTTACAAACGTCCTCAAACGAGCCACGAGAAGGATCAGCCGATCATCGACTGCTTAAATCAAGTAGTTGGTAAAAATGGCCGTTGGGGTTTTGGGCTATGTTTTGCGTATCTTCGTAATCAAGGTGCTACTTGGAATCATAAACGTGTATGGCGTGTTTATAAGGAAATGGGCTTGAACTTACCCAGAAGAACGAAAAAGAGGCTTCCTAAGATCATCAAGCAACCTCTTATTGCACCTAATGAAGCCAATACCATTTGGGCGCTAGATTTTATGTATGACACTTTGTATTACGGCAGAGCCTTTAGAACTTTGAATGTCATTGATGAATCCAACCGGGAAGTATTAGCAATCGAGATCGATCTTAGTTTACCGGCAGCCCGAGTAGTCCGAACACTTGAACAATTAGAAGAGATTTATGGCCTACCTAAAGCAATTCGGCTAGATAACG
>CAIPQU010000006.1 GCA_903867305.1 uncultured beta proteobacterium | reverse complement strand
GTGACTGCTCCCCGCCCTAAAGGACGAGGCTTCCCACTTCGTCGGCAATAGCCTCGCTCTTTGAGCAAGGTCTTACATCGCCTCCATGGGCATAGACCGACAGTCCTGCGGCCTTTAATTGCACAATGCCACCATCTTTGATGTTTTTTGCGGCATTGATGTCTCTATCATGAACGGTGTTGCACTCGCTACAAGTCCAAATGCGATGCTTGAGCAAAATATGCTCATTAATACAACCGCATTCATTGCAAGTTTTGGTAGACGGGAACCAAGTGGATACTTGTTCTAGTCGCCCACCATTTGCCTGCAACTTGTAATCGAGCTTGCTTAAAAAACCGTACCATCCGCAATCAGAGATTGCTTTGGATAGTTTGCGGTTTTGTAGCATGTTCTTGATTTTGAGCGTCTCCGCAATCACCACTTGATTTTCGTTGGCAAGTTGTCTAGACACTTGATGCTGATAATTTTCACGAGCAAAACGCACCTTTTCGTGCGCTCTTGCCAATTGCTGGCGATTTTTAGCAATATTGGCGCCAAAGTATTGCGACTGCTCTTTAAGCGGTTTACCGTCCGCTAGGCAGCGCGCTTTGGCATGCTCAATCTTGCGTGACAAATCCTTTTGAACATGACGCAGTTTTTTAACCTGCTTTTTCAAATACTTCGGATTTGGCAATTTATCGCTATTGGACGTAACCAGTAAGTCTTTTACGCCTAAATCCACTCCAATAATTTTGTTTTTATCAAAAGACTGAAGCGGTTCATTTTTGACTTCAAAATTTTCAGTCAAAATGGAGGCGTAATACTTGCCAGTACTCTCACGAGAGACAGTGACGGTTTTGATTTTTCCAGCAAGGGTGCGATGCACCTTTGCTTTAATTAGCCCAATTTTGGGCAAATGCAATTTGTTGTCATCCACGCGCACGCCCTGCGGATAGGCAATAGCCTGCCGGCTATCGTGCTTGGATTTAAAAACTGGAAAACCGTAAACGTTTTTATTCTTGCTACGCTTACTGGTTGCGACTTGCTTGTTTTTAACTCGTCGGAACGCATTTTTGTAAGCGACATCAAGATGGCGGATGACTTCTTGCAGCACTTGCGAGTGCGTTAATTTCAAGAACTCATGCTCGCCATTCTTCCAAACGGGAAGTAATTTCTTGATGTCATAGCAAGATAGGGGCAACTTATCAGCATAGGCTTGCTGTTTTAAGCCTAAAGCAGTATTCCATACAAATCTCGCATTTCCAAAGTCTTGCGCGAGCTGTTGCTCTTGCGCTTTATTTGGATAAATGCGGATTTTGGTTGCTTTAAGCATTAAAATATTGTTTGGTGTATTTCATAATTTAATATATACAATATAGTAATTACAACAATTTGTCAATAGGTGTATATGAAAAAGAACTCACCAAATGAATACCGTACTGGCAGACATTGCGTATTTTCAATGCATGCGCACCTAGTATTCACACCAAAATATCGTTACTCGCTGTTCAATAAAAAACATATCGAAGCTATGCGAGAAATATTTAATACAGTGTGTGATGCGCAGCAAGTGCAATTAACAGAATTTAACGGGGAAGATGACCATGTTCATCTGCTTGTTAATTTCCCGCCTCATGCCGATATTGCCAAGCTGGTGAACAGCTTAAAGGGCGTATCTAGTCGGCTATTAAGAAAGCAATTCCCAGAGCTCGAAAAACGCTATTGGAAGAATGCGCTCTGGAGTAGAAGTTATTTTGCAGCTAGCTGTGGCGGAGCTCCAATTTCGATAATCAAAAAATATATCGAGGAGCAACGAATAGACAAAAATTCATCCCCCGCCTAAACGCGAGGGATTTCTTTTTGAGTTTTTAGTTAAAACTCTCTCATAAACCTGACTGCTAACACCCGTGTTTGGATAAACCCATTTTGAATTCCCATGTCTCGTCCATATTGAAGTGAGAATCTGCCAATATCGGTATAAGCTAATCCGCTTAATAGGAAACGCTGCGTATTGACAACATTATTTTGGTAAACATTGTTAATAGCAGTTGCCCCGCCAGCAACGTAAAGATAGGATGCTCCAACTGTAAAGGTTTGATTAATTCTGTAGATGGGACCAAGCTGCGTAGTGGTTAAAGGTTTTTGCGTTAAAGGAACATTTGTACTCGACCCACAAGTTGCGGCACACTGGCTATTGCCGCCAAACCACTGGGTGTCTACTGCAACCATGCCATCTAAATTACCAATAATGGGCTGTTGATATCCCATTTGTAAATCGTATGAATAGCGATTAGTGCCAGTATTAAATACTTGGTTACTCGAATAAGCCCCAGTTGGTAGCTGTAGATATCCGGCAACACCAAAGTAAGTTCGTGTCTGCCGATTGGCATAAGGCCAGATGGCGGTGGCTAAAACAACATCACCAATTCCAGTGCTTGGAGCATAACTTGAAAGTGAGCCTGAAGGACTTACTGTGCCATAGGGCAGCTGTACATAAGTTGCTGCGGGTAAATCTCCAATAGCATAAGTGTGAAGTGCTCGGACTATAACGCTGGGCACATCAATGACTGGGCTGCCATAGGGTTTTGATGAAACTGCCGAACCATTTTTGTATAAAGTTGAATTCTCAGTGTCATAGTAGGAAACCATGACATGATTTTTGTTAGGCAATGGCGCCACAATGTCGTTGGGCTGCAAATCGACTGCCACGCTTGGGCGAGTCAATATTAAGCTGCTCAAAATGCAGGCTACTAATAAGGGTCTGCCAAATTGTTGCATCATGAAATATTAGGAAGGGTCGCCCAAAGTATAATGCCAAAATTGTATTGATTGCGGCAAAATAAATTCCCTCAAAAAGGGGAACTATCCCTCAAATGAGGGATACAAGAAGACTTTTGGCTAGCCGACAATAAAATACCGCTGAACCCCAACATATTTGCTCTATATATAGTGCCCACACAAAACTACCCGAAAACCATCTATTTAATAGACGACGATGATTCATTACGTGAATCTCTCACGCTAATGCTGCGTTTTATGGGCTACCAAGTCAAGGCGTTTAATAGCGCTAAAGCATTCTTAATAGAGCCAGCTCAAGATATTCCTGCGGTAGTCTTAACGGATATGAGAATGCCCGATATGTCGGGCGTAGACTTGCAGGCCGTTCTAGCAAGTCGGGGAAGAAAAATTCCGATTATCTTTATCAGTGGTGAATCTTCAATGACCCAAGCCATTACGGCAATGAAGGGTGGCGCGATTGAATTCTTGCAAAAGCCGATTTCTCGCGAAGAACTTTTATCGGCCATTGCCAGAGGGATGCAAATCGATATTAGCGCCATGGAGCTAGTAATTAAAAAGACTGGATTAGAAGAGCGCCTTAAGACATTGAGCCCAAGAGAGAGGCAAACATTTGATTTGCTGGCCATGGGTTATAACAATACTGAGCTAGTAGAGGCGCTGGGTGTCGCGATGTATACCGCCAAACAATATAAAAACGAGGTGATGCGCAAGCTCAACCTTCGCTCTTTGGCTGAACTCATTAAGCTAAAAAACCTCTAATCATTAGCACCTTACTTTTGTGATATCCCTCAATTGAGGGATTGCGACAAATTACTGCATCTTTGAAAATAGCGTCAATTTAATCGATTGATTATGCTATGCCTCTGCACACAAAAAATTGCCTATTTAAACTTCGCCCCATCTCATTTTTTATGGTCAGCATTTGGGCTGGCAATGCGTTTTCGCAAGTAGCGCCAGATGCCGGAGCACTGCAGCGCAACTTAGAGCAGCAAATACAAAGAGATACGCCTGCGCCTTCCTTTCCAAGCATTAAAGCCCCGGAAATTAAATCGACACTACCAGACTCTAATCAAAAGCTTACCGTCTCTAGTTTTGCATTTACGGGCAATACCGTTTTCACGTCCGAAGAGCTGGCAAAGGTTGTCGAGCCTTGGACTGGCAAAACTATTAGCTTTGGCGACTTAAAAGATGCCACTACCGCCATTCAAGAGCTCTATGGAAGTCGTGGCCGCATTGCGCAAGCGATTATTCCGCCACAAAAAATCAATGGCGACAAGGTAATGATTCAAATCATTGAAGGCAAGCTTGGAAAAATTACCGTTTCTGGTGTGGCCCCAGACCAGAAGTTGCGTTTAAATGTAGAAGTTGCTCAAAAATACATGGAGCATGGTAACCCTAGCGGCGAGCTCATTAGCACTCCTAATATTGACCGAAGCTTAGCGTTATTAAACGAATTGCCTGGTGTTGGTGCCACTGCATCATTTAGTCAATCTCAAGAAGTCAGTAGTAGTGATTTGGATGTGAGAGTCAATGATGGCCCATTAGTTACAGGCCGCGTTGAGGCTGCTAATTATGGTTCAAACTCTACTGGAGCCTGGCAGGCCATTGGCAACTTAACACTCAATAATTTATCGGGCTCCGGTGATTCGGTGGCCCTTGATGCCATTCAATCCTTAGGTTCTAGTTTCGTGCAAGGCAATTATGCTTATCCCATTGGTTATGCTGGTTGGAAAGTAGGGGCACTTGCCAGTTTTTTAAATTATCAAACTTTATCTAGTTGGAGTCCCACCGTTACTACTGGTCAGGCAACGACCTTTGCAGTTAATGGCGCCTATGCATTGGAGCGTTCAGCTAGCAGCAATTCCAATTTAATTTTTACTTTGCAAAACCGCGCCTATCTCAATAGCGTGCCAACCGGCACTATTAGTAACTATCAAATTAATAATTTGAATGCTGGCATTAACGGGAGCGAACTATCTTCTGGTGGCGCCATCAATGGCTATGGCCTCACAGTATCTTATGGAAATCTGTATGTGGATAACGACACGCAAAAAGCGCAGGACCAAGCGGGCCCCAATACCAATGGTAGTTACTTTAAGTTAACTGCCAATGCCAGTCGCACTCAACCCTTACCGATTAAAAATACCAATTTAATCATGTCGGTTAATGCCCAGTGGGCGAATAAGAATTTGAATACGGCTGACCAGTTATACCTAGGGGGCCCTTACGGTATTCGGGCATATCCAGTTGCGCAGGGCGGTGGTTCACAAGGTGCAGTTGGCACCATTGAGCTACAACACAATTTCCTGACCAATTGGCAGGTATCCGCTTTTGTAGATGGGGGCATCATCACGCAATACGTCAATACCTATCCGGAATGGCAGGGACTCACCAATGCTAACAATACCTATAGCTTGGGTGGCTATGGGTTAGGCGGTAAATATATTGCTAAGGAATATAACGTGAGCCTAAATCTTGCTCACACGATTGGTCAAAACCCGCTCTATACCAATAGTGGCCAACAGCTCAATACTGATAACTCTAATCGAGCTTATCAAGCATGGCTAAAGGGCACTCTATATTTCTAGGATTTTTGTTCATAGACTTAGTTCTTTGATGCCCGCCAAATGGCGGGTATTTTTTGTCGTAGCGCTCTTTGGCATGTGCCAACAAGCTAGTAAACTGAGAAAAATCTTCAACACTTGGCAGATTGTTAGCTGCTCAATCCGGAGTCATTGCGTATGCAGGTCAGTTTTACCTTGCTCTTCTGTTTAATGGGTATTGTGCTTACTGGCGTTTTGCTAGGTTCCGCCTCGTATTTACGTGATGAGTACGCATCTAAAAATCGCAGCGCCCAGTATTGGCTGGTTTCCTTGATTAGCACTATTTTGGGATATTTTGTCTTTAGCTATGCCATTAGTAATGCGCCCAATGACATCAAGGGCCATTCATTTTTATTTACGATTGCCAATGTGCTTTACGTTGGTGGATTAGTTTTTCAAGTGCTTTTTTGTCATGTGTTGCGAGCCGACTCAAAAAAAGCGCTTTGGTTTGCTTGCGGATTCCTAATCTTTTTTGCGATTGAGTTTGAGTGGTCTAGGGGTGCGAGCTTATTTTCTTTTAGGGTAGTTCAGGTAGCCGTCATTTCCTTGTTGTGCCTTATTTGGCAATTTGTGAACTTAGCTCGCTATGTTGGCGCCCATAAATCATTGCAGTTAAAGTTGCTATTAGGATGCACCGCTCTGGAGATGCTTTTAGTGATTGCCAGGGCGTTAGTGGGCACAAAATTAGGCGCGGTAGATACTATTGATGCCATTCCCGCTCCATTATTGATATTAACGTTTACTTTTAGCGCTTGTAACTCGGTGTCTTACTTGATTGCTGCAGGGTATTGGGCAGAGCAAAACACCGCTAAAAGAGTGCAAGCGCGAATTGAAAACGAAAAAGTCAAAGGCTTGCTCTTAGAAAGAGATACTTTAATTGGCTCGCTATTAAAAGCCAATAAAAATTCCACTACTGCGGCTATCTCTGCTTCCATGGCACATGAACTTAATCAGCCCATTGCGGCGATTGATGTCAATCTATTCATGCTAGAAAAAGCATTGGAGGAGGCGCCAATTGATGTGAAAAAGGCTGAAACCTTGCTTGGCTCCATCGCCATGGACAATCAACGCTTAGCTAACATTATTAAATCGATTGGCGCCATCTTTAAAAATCAACCCATCAGCTACCAGTCTACCGAGGTGAGCGAGTTACTAAGCTCTATTACAAGGATTGCTGGCCCTGATTGTCGCTCCAAGGGCATTGCGCTGAGAGTGATTGGTAATCAAAATGGCTTAATCACTGTAGATATCACGGCAATTCAGCAGGTATTACTCAATTTAGTCTCCAATGCGATTGCTGCATTAGAGCAATCAAACACAGTAGGGAAAATAATAGAGATTGAAACGAGCATTTTGAATGCAGATATTAGATTTAGTGTTGCTGATAATGGTCCTGGTGTTCCATCTCAATATCAAGCCAAACTTTTTGAATTAATGCAAAGCAATAAAGAGGGTGGAAGTGGATTGGGTTTATGGTTATGTAAACATATTGTTACGGAATATGGCGGAATGATTTTCCAAGAAAATCAAGCTACAGGAGGGGCAAAATTTACTTTTGATTTACCAGAGGTTGCCAAAAACTCCTCATCAATTCAATAAACCGATTAATAAAGTGGTGTAATAGGTATTTATTGGCGCGCCGATAGTCGTAGTATTCCTTACATCAATAGATTTTCAAAAATAACCCGTCAGAGCATTTATTTTTAAAATTGAACGTTTTGTGAGCGCATTCCCCACCCTTATTGCAAGGCAATAGGGTGCGGGTCAAGCGAACTCCCCTTGTTGCTCAATATATTGTTTAATAATCGTCATCGGTGCTCCGCCAGTAGAGCAGACAAAATACGAACCGC
>CAIPQU010000005.1 GCA_903867305.1 uncultured beta proteobacterium | reverse complement strand
GTGTTGTATACCAAATCACCCCTAATATCTCATGCCAAATCTCTCTTGTTTTATTCAACCCATCTCCCTTCGGAAAATAATCCAACGGTGTTAAAGGATCTTTGAAGTTATATCCAAGAGGAATAGGAATGACTTGTAACCCTTCTTTTTCAAAGATCATTTTTGATCTGGGCATATGCCATACATGCGTCACTAAGTAAATCGTATCAATCTGATTTTGTTTGAGGATCTTTGCGGAAAACTGAGCATTTTCTTGAGTAGTATTGGATTGATCTTCAATCCACTTAACAGGCGTTTGTAGTTCCTTTTCTAGGATCATTGACATTAACTGCCCTTCTGGTAAGTCATCTGGTTTGACTTTATCTGGCCTGCCGCCAGTGACCAAGATAGGTAAATCAGTGACTTTTGCTAGTCTTGCGCCCATACGAAGTCTAGTAATTGCCTCTGAGGAAACATCTTGATTTTGATACTCAGGAATCTCTTTTGCTCCTGCTCGAATTCCACCTCCTAAAATAACAATCGCCTGATTATTTTTTTTAGTGATTGATTGCGTATTTTTTAGATATTTTTTTTGCATTGCAAGTTCTGTTAATGGAAGCGGCGCTGGCCAATGCATCCAATGATCACTAACCTGATATAACCATTGGCTAAAAGCAGTGGTGCTAGTGATCCAGATCATCGCAAAGGATAACCCAATCAGTGTGGTTTTTATCTTGCTTGATTTTCTGAAAAAGACCCATGCAAGTAAGGCCAACAATATCCAGATGCTTGGTGGCATCAAGAGTTCAGCAATGATATTACGTATTGCCCATGAATAGGCCCAAGTCTCATGCATAAACATGAGACTGCTGATTCAATATTGCTAGGTGTTTAACTTCTACCAAAGGTATCTTCATATCGCACAATGTCATCTTCACCCAAGTAACTGCCAGATTGGACCTCAATGATCTCTAACGGAATGGTGCCAGGGTTTCTGAGTCGATGTATTTGCCCTAGCGGGATGAAGGTACTTTGGTTTTCTGAAAGGGTAATCACTTGATCACCATTGGTAATTTCTGCAGTGCCTTTGACCACAATCCAATGCTCCGCTCTGTGATGATGCATCTGTAAGCTTAGACTTGCCTTGGGTTTGACTTGGATCCGTTTGACTTTGAAGCGCTCTCCTTCATCAATGCTGTCATACCATCCCCAAGGACGATGCACTTTGCGGTGCAGATTCTTCTCTTCTCGTTTAAGTTTTTCGAGTTGCTCAACGATTTTCTTTACCGACTGGCTGTTATTTTTATCAGCAACCAGAACTGCGTCAGCGGTTTCAATAATGACAATATCTTTGAGTCCAACAGCGCCGACCAATTTACCCTGCGCATGAATGTAGGAATTACTGGTGTCATGCAATAGCACGTCTCCATGGATGACATTATTGTGTGAATCTTTTTGTCCAACATTCCAAACAGCGTCCCATGCCCCAAGATCACTCCAGCCTGCATCCAACGGTACGACATGAATGGGTAATTGACCAGGAGATTTTTCAATGACAGCATAATCGATTGAGTCACTTTTAATCTTCAGAAACTCTTCTTTAATTGGCCTGACAAAATCAACATATCCGCCGTGATCAATGGTCTTACCTTTCCAGGCTAAGTTGGTTTGTTTCAAGATCTCAGAACTATATTTTTCCATGGCCGTTAACCATGCACTCGCCTGAAGAATGAAAATCCCACTATTCCAATAATAGTTTTTTGAATCCAGATACTGCTGCGCTATCTCAAGATTCGGTTTTTCTGTAAATTGAATAACTTCAAAAGCTTTATTTTGGTTTGCATGTCCTTGTTTCTGGATATATCCATAGCCTGTTTCGGGATGGGTAGGGTTAATTCCGAGAGTCACGATGCCACCTTGCTGTGCTTGCCGAATACTTTCTCGTATCGCTTCTACCCAGTGCTGGTCATTCAGAATCGTTTGATCACTGGGCATGACCACCATAATGGCTGAATCAGTATAGGTTTCTTTGACATATAAACTAGCCATCGTGAGTGCTGGTGCAGTATTTTTACCGACGGGTTCTAGTAAAAAACTAGCGTCTAATTGCAACTCTCGTAATTGTTCAACGGCTAAAAAGCGATGCTCTTCGTTCGTTACAATGACGGGCTTGGTAGCTATCATCTCTTGATTACTAATTTTTAAGGAGCGCTGAACCGTTTGTTGGAATAAGCTATCAGTTCCTGATAGCGCTAAAAATTGTTTCGGAAATCCATTTCTGGATAGAGGCCATAGCCTCGTTCCTGAACCACCACACAAAATAATCGGTACGATTGTCAACATTTTGATATTCAAATTTAGGGTACAAGCGTTAAAAATAAATAACTCATAAAAATCACGAGTTGTACTATTCCTGATAATAAACTAGCCCGGCCATTGGCAAGATTCATGAGTCCAATCAAAAGACTCAGTACCAATAAAACAATACTGACCGGATTGATGCCCAGGCTTAAGGGTAAATCAAACCAAATTGAGATCATGGCCACTGCCGGTATAGTGAGTCCAATACTCGCAATAGCAGATCCTAATGCTAGATTTAAGCTAATCTGAAGTTTATTCTGCAGGGCTAACTTAACAGCAGTAATACTCTCTGGGAGGAGGACAAGCGCAGCAATAACAACTCCTAAGAGTGCTTTGGGTGCGCCAATGGCGTTAATACCTGCCTCTAAACTAGGGCTTAATAATTTGGCTAAAGCAACAACAGCGACTAATGTGATGATTAAGAATAGCGAAGTTAGCCAAAGATTAATCGGTTCATGCTCTTGCTGAAAGTTTTGTACTTCTATCGCTTCTTTTTTGAGAGGCTCTACCGGTAAGAAATATTCTGTATGACGCACCGTCTGGATAAATACAAACGCCGCATACAAGACCAAGGAAGCAATACCCACAAAGATGAGTTGACTCTGAGAATAATCAATTCCAGGAGTGGTCGTGGTGTATACGGGCAATACGAGCGTTAAAGTGGCTAAAGCGGTAATCACAGCTAAGGCTGGATTAGTACCTTCTACCCTAAAGGAGAGTTCATGATGCTTTAGGCACCCCATCAGAATCGATATACCTACAACCCCGTTCATGACAATCATGATTGCGGAAAAAACGGTGTCTCTGGCAATTAAATCACTACCCTCTTTGCCGGTCAGCATCATGGAAATAATCAGGGCTACTTCAATCACCGTGACGCTCACCGCTAGGACTAGAGCACCATAGGGCTCACCTAAATGATGGGCAATTTTTTCTGCTTGATGGACCGCCGCCAGAACTGACGCAATGAGTAATACGAAGATGACAAGAGCAATGAGAATATTTGGCATATTTTTGAGAATAAATGAAGATTCTTTGAGTGTATCTGATTACTTTTAATGTTTGGTATTACCTATTCGCGGTTCACTGCAGTTAAGGCCTTAACGCTGAACTTATGAGGAGTTTTTTATCTTGTTCATATGATTATTTCAACCATCAATTCATCGTCTAGCCTAAGCCATCAAACGATCCACTTATTTATATGGTTTTTCGTTCATTAACGATGTTGGTTTTCAAGATACCCTATTTATTATTTAACGACTCGTCCTGAGCGGACTCTGACAACGGCGACCAAATCGCCGGATGAGTAATACGGTTTATTGACTTTGCTAGGTGTGAAGACGTAATCATTGTTAGAAAAGTTTTTGAACCTGGCGGGAGTTTTTGTATTGAAACTTTTCTCTCCGATCGAAAAGCCTTGTGTCAAATATGTCAGTGGATTCAATACTTGACCTAAATGGGTCATTTCAAAATGTAGATGAGGCCCCGTAGAGTATCCCGTACTTCCAACCTTTGCAATGATTTGACCTTTTTTTACAACTTGCCCAGGTTGGACAAGAAGCGCGCTAGCATGCCCATACTTCGATGTATATCCTTGGCCATGATCCAGTTCTACAAAATTACCATAGCTAGAATGATATCCAGCCTGAATTACAGTGCCATTCTCTGTAGCTAAGATAGATGTTCCTGAAATCGCAGGAAAATCAACCCCTTGGTGATTTTCTAATTGGCCTGTAAAAGGATCCAGTCGATAACCAAATCCACTCGACATGATGTGTGAAGACAGTAATGGAAAGATAGGGTTTAATGATTCGTTCGATATTGTTGATACATCCGAAACTGAATTCTTAAAATAGTTACTTTTAGGGTTTTGTTGGGGTTGTTCAACTGCTTGATTTGGATTGCCATTCAGAACGGCAGAAACTGCAAGTTGTGCGATGCCAATCGAAAGGGATATCCCACCTATATGTAGGATTTTAAATATTACGGAAAATTTTCTGAAGTAGGATTTCAAATAAACACCATGTAAAGATCTTTAACATTGTTTGTAATTTGATTTTACTAGATAGATTTAGGGCCTCAGTACCATGTCATTTCTGCTCTCGAGGGATGTGAACGATGCAATTCTCACAAATAACTCTTCGCATAATTTCTTCTATCGTATGGGTCATCATAACTTCGCACAGAGTAAACATAGTTAGTTTATTGAATAGTATGCCGTCTATCAACGGTGTGGGCTCAACTAGAAATATTTAGTTTCCTGCAACAATCGACATGACGGCCATTCTTACAGCGATCCCAAAGGTAACCTGTTTCAAAATAACGGACTGAGGACCATCAGCGACTTCACTGGCAATTTCAGTACCTCTGTTCATCGGCCCTGGATGCATCACTATAGCCTTTTTATCCGCTAAAGCCATTCTTTCTGGAGTAAGTCCCCACTCTCTAAAATACTCTTCTCCTTCAGGGACTTGGCCTTGTTCCATACGCTCTTTTTGGATACGTAAGGTCATCACAACGTCAGCACCTTCAATACCTTTTGCAATGTTGTGAAATACTCTGACACCTTGCAAATCAAGATCGCTAGGCAATAAGCTTTCTGGGCCAATTACACGGATGTCTTTACATCCTAATGTGGATAAGCCATAAATATTCGATTTGGCTACACGGCTATGAATGATATCCCCAATAATCGCTACTTTGAGCTTAGAAAAATCTTGCTTAAAGTGTCTCATGGTAAATAAGTCGAGCAATCCTTGAGTGGGATGCTGATTGGTTCCATCTCCAGCATTAATCACATGAACATGAGAAGGTAAATGCTTCGCAATTTCTATTGGAGCACCCGTAGTTTTATGTCTGACAACAAAAATATCCGCTTGCATTGCAACCAAGTTATCGACCGTATCGAGTAAGCTCTCTCCTTTTGAGGTAGAAGATGTCTGAATATCCAGGTTGATGACATCTGCAGAAAGTCGTTTCGCAGCAATTTCAAAGGTAGTTCTGGTTCTGGTGGAGTTCTCAAAAAAGAGGTTAAAAACACTTTTTCCTCTGAGCAAGGGTACTTTTTTGACTTCACGGTCCGGATTAGTGACACTGACAAACTGTTTAGCCGTGTCTAATATCTGCAGTAAAGTCTCTTGAGGTAATCCTTCTAAAGTCAATAAATGCCGCAATTGTTGGTTGGAATTGAGTTGCAGTTCACCGACATGATTTGGCATTGTTGTGTATCACCCTATTTGTAAAATAATCGAATTACGCGTCTCTTCATTCGTTCCTATTTTACGATGTATTCTGATTTTTCTACATTTTTTGATGAACGGTCTTTTCTAAATTAAGTGGGCTTTCTTTCCGTATTAAAATCAAATCTTCCATCGGGTAATTGTTCAAGAACCAAGATTTGATTCGGCGCTAATTCTACTTTGGCACCCCGAAACGACGCCTCGACCGGTAATTCCCGCCGATAGCGATCTGCGAGAACGGCTAATTCAACTTTTGCGGGTCGACCATAATCAAAGATTTCGTTCAGGGCAGCTCTGACTGTCCTGCCAGTATCTAAAACATCATCAATCAAAATGATATGAGCCCCGTCTACGTCAAAGGGCAAATTGGTTGATAAACCCTCTTCCGTATTTAAAGCTTTTGTCCCTTTTTCAGCATAATCATCTCGATGAAAACTAACATTAATGACCCCAAAAGACTGCAGTTGTAAATCCTTTGCAATTCGTTTAGCAATCCAAGCACCCCCGCTAGCTAAACCAGCCAACTGTAGAGAGGGTTTACGTAATTTAGCTGACCGAACTTGTTCAAGTAGATTGGCGTATAGTTTTTCCGCATCTGGAAGCGAAGAAGGGATTTCGTCAGGAATATTAGCTGTCATATGTCAAAGAATGATGAATGAATACCTAATTACAATACCATAGCTTTCTGAACCTGATTTTTAAGAATTCAATTTCTGATGAGTTCATTGTTTAAGCAAGTTTTCGTTATCGCCTTAAAAATTGGCACAGCAATAATACTTCTTTAATTTGTATCATTAATAATTCAATAATATTATATTGGTTTATTAATGATACAAATAAATTGACTTTATTCCACATCATCCCATACAATATCAGGAATGAATAACTGTTGAATGGGGTATCTGAATGTCAAAACCAAATATTCGCGTAAGTTCAGACTTCACCCTGTCTGCTATCCAGCTTTTAGGGCAGCTTATTCGCGAGCAACGCATCAAGAGAAGAGTTAGCACAACTGAACTTGCAATTCGCTCTGGAGTGTCTAGATCTTTGTTACGCCGTATTGAGAATGGTGACCCGAGTTGCTCTATTGGTGCTTTTTTTGAGGCTGCCACAATTGTTGGAGTTCCTTTATTTGACCTTGATGAAAGATCGATTGTTAAAACGATTCATCAGCAGCATGAAAAATTAACCCTACTCCCTTCCAAAATTAGACCTTCACACATTGACTTTGATGACAATTTCTAAAAAAGCATCAACTCAAGCCTACGTATGGATATGGCTGCCGAATGCATATGAGCCTGTAGTCGCAGGAGTTTTAAATCAAGTCAATCAACAACTGATTTTTAACTATGGACGAAATTATTTAAATAATTCGAATTCTATTCCAATTTATTTACCGGAACTTCCATTCCAAACTGGTCAACTTCCTCTTCTTCCGGGCCTAATGATGCCAGGATGCATTCGAGATGCCTCACCAGATGCTTGGGGTCGACGTGTCTTAATCACTCAATTGATGCGAGATATAAAAAGTACCTCTTTATCAAACGAACTTAGTGAATTAGATTATCTTCTTGAATCTGGCTCTAATCGAATTGGTGCTTTAGATTTTCAAGAATCTTCTACAAAATACATAGCCCGCAATAAACAAAGCAGCAGTCTAGAAGAACTTCTTATTGCAAGTGAAAAAATTGAACAGGGAGAAATTCTAACACCCACACTAGGGCTCGCCTTGCAACATGGCACTTCTCTAGGTGGGGCTCGCCCAAAAGCACTACTAGTTGAAGAAAGTAAACAATGGATTGCAAAATTTTCGACGAGAACCGATATTTTTAATGTCATCAAGTCAGAGTTTGTTGCGATGCGCTTGGCGAAGAAAGTCGGTTTAAATGTAGCAAACGTAGCATTAACAAAAGCCTTAGGAAAAGATGTATTGTTGATTGAGCGCTTTGATCGCATCAAACATGATCTATGGACACGAAAAGCTCTTGTGTCAGCTCTTACTATACTTGAGCTAGATGAAATGATGGCACCCTACGCGAGCTATGAAAAACTTGCAGACATTATTCGAAAACGATTCAAGGAGCCTGAATCTGATCTAAAAGAACTTTTCGGTCGAATCGTTTTTAATATTTTGTGTGGCAATACCGATGATCACGCTCGTAACCATGCTGCATTTTGGGATGGCTCTACTCTTGAACTTACACCTGCATATGATATTTGCCCGCAATCGCGCACTGGACAAGAAGCAACCCAAGCAATGCTAATTTCGGGACAATTACGTCACAGTAATTTGCTTACCTGCTTAAAGGGGGCATCTAATTTTTTACTCTCAAATGATGAGGCGATCAATATCATCAATCATCAAATTCAAGTCATTCAACAGAGTTGGAATGATATTTGTATACTCGCTCAACTCTCTGAGGTAGAAAGGCGGTATTTGATGGGAAGACAATTTTTTAACCCGTTCGCCTTTTTTAACATACCACCTGAAATTAAGACTCCTAGCATCCTTTAAATAGACTTAAGAATCTGGTGAATAAAATCGAGCGGTGATATGACTATTGCGCCCTCTTTTAGGGGATAAGACTCATTGACCGGAGCTATGACAAATGCATCTGTGGCTTGAATGTCTTTTATCGCTTGCCAAAATCCTCTTTTTACCTGGGGACTTGTTGAAAGTTTAATCTCAATGGCGAATCGTTTTAAACCTTTCTCTAGCACAAGGTCCAACTCACTTCCCGCTTGGGTCCTGTAGTAAAAAGCTTGTGTACCAATCGGCAAATTATTAATAATTTGTTCAATCACAAATCCTTCCCATGAGGCGCCAAAAATTGGATGTCCCTGTAAATCTTTTAGGTGAATAATTCCCAACAT
>CAIPQU010000004.1 GCA_903867305.1 uncultured beta proteobacterium | reverse complement strand
TTCAATCGAATAAATATCATGATGCGGTGGTGGTGAAATTAATCCAACACCTGGGACTGAATAACGCAACTTACCAATGTACTCAGATACTTTACCGCCAGGAAGTTGTCCTCCCTCACCAGGTTTAGCACCTTGTGCCATTTTGATTTGAATTTGATCTGCAGAGGTTAAATATTCTGCCGTTACTCCAAATCTTCCGGATGCAACTTGCTTAATTTTTGACCGTAATGAATCCCCTGCCTGCAACGGAATATCTGCTTCGATAACATCATTTCCTAATTGTGTTGCAAGTGTTTGATTGGTTGAGATCGGTATACCTTTTAATTCATTACGATAACGATTCTGATCTTCTCCACCTTCACCAGTGTTTGACTTTCCACCAATTCGATTCATCGCTACTGCTAAAGTGGCATGCGCTTCCGTAGAAATAGATCCTAGGGACATTGCTCCTGTTGCAAAGCGTTTCACAATCTCTTTGGCCGGCTCGACTTCAGAAACATCGATGGCTTTACTTGGATCTAATTTAAATTCAAATAAACCACGTAATGTCATATGCCGACGACTTTGATCATTGATGAGATTGGCATATTCTTTAAACGTCTGATACCCACCCTTTTCTGGTCCAATACGCGTCGAGTGTTGCAACTTAGCGATCGAGTCCGGCGTCCACATATGGTCTTCACCACGGATTCTGTAGGCGTATTCGCCTCCGGCATCTAACATGTTTTGTAAAACAGGATCTTCACTAAAAGCTTGTTGGTGCATTTTTAATGACTCTTCTGCGATTTCAAATATTCCAATTCCGCCGATGTTAGAAGACGTGCCTTGGAAATATTTATTTATCAAATCATCTGATAGACCAATAGCTTCAAAAATTTGTGCGCCTGTATAGGACATGTAAGTTGAAATGCCCATTTTGGACATAACTTTCTGCAAGCCTTTCCCAACGGCTTTTACAAAATTCTTAATCGCTTTATCGGCCGATAATTCGCCAGACAAACCGGATGCCAAAGAAGCTAAAGTTTCCATAGCAAGGTAAGGGTGAACTGCCTCCGCTCCATAACCAGCTAATAATGCAAAGTGATGCGTTTCTCTTGCAGAGCCAGTTTCAACCACTAATCCAGTACTGGTTCTGAGCCCTTTTTGAACTAAATGATGATGAATTGTAGAAGTCGCAAGTAGAGCAGGTATTGCTACATACTCTTGTGCGACTTGTCGATCACTAACAATTAAAATATTAAAACCTAATTTCACTGCATCTACCGCCTCGGCACAGAGTGATGCCAATCTAGCTTCAATACCTTCTTTACCCCACGCTGCTGGATAACAAATATCTAGTTCATGAGTTCTAAATTTTCCACCCGTATAGTGCTCAATATGACGAATTTTCGACATATCGTTGAAATCTAATATCGGTTGACTAACCTCTAAGCGCATTGGAGGATTAATGTTATTTGTATCTAACAAATTTGGCTTAGGTCCGATAAATGAGACTAAAGACATCACCATATTTTCTCGAATAGAGTCGATTGGTGGATTTGTTACTTGTGCAAATAATTGTTTGAAGTAGTTATATAAAACTTTGTTTTTATTTGACAAGACAGCCAATGGGCTATCGTTACCCATCGATCCAACAGCCTCTTCTCCGGTCTGTGCCATAGGTGCCATTAAAAACTTCAAGTCTTCTTGTGTATAACCGAAAGCTTGTTGACGATCGAGTAATTTAGCCGCTGGGCGAATGTGCTTTTGGTCGTCTTGGACATCAATCTCTTTTACTTCAATGACGTCTAATTTAATTCTGACAGCTTCAATCCAGCTTTTGTATGGTTTTGCTTTCGCTAATGATTCTTTTAACTCTTCGTCTTCGATGATTCGTCCTTGATCCATATCGATCAGGAACATTTTTCCAGGTTGCAATCGCCATTTTTTAACAATCTTATTCTCTGGAAAGTTAAGCACTCCAGCCTCAGATGCCATGACAACGAGATCATCATCCGTGATGTAATATCTTGCTGGTCGAAGTCCATTACGGTCTAAAGTTGCGCCGATTTGACGTCCATCCGTAAATGCAATGGCTGCCGGACCATCCCATGGCTCCATCATTGCTGCATGGTACTCATAAAATGCACGTCGATTTTCATCCATCATCGTGTGCTGTTCCCAAGCCTCAGGAATCATCATCATCATGGCATGCGCTAAGGGATAACCAGCCATAACGAGCAACTCTAAACAATTATCAAAACTTGCTGTATCAGATTGGCCAGGATATATTAATGGCCACAATTTTTCTAAATCATCTCCTAAAACAGGAGATTTAATTCCTCCAGTTCGTGCATTGATCCAATTCACATTTCCTTTAACAGTATTAATTTCTCCATTATGAGCAATTAATCGGTAGGGATGCGCGAGCTCCCAAGCAGGAAAGGTATTCGTCGAGAACCGTTGATGTACTAACGCTAACGCAGATACCGCATTGGGAGCTTTTAAATCGGTGTAGTAAGCACCAACTTGATTCGCTAATAAAAGTCCTTTGTAAACAATTGTCTTCGCTGACATGGATGTTACAAAGTACTCTTTACCATGTTGCAGTTGAAGATTTTGAATGGCGTGACTTGCTGACTTCCGAATGACGTAAAGCTTTCTCTCTAAAGCATCGGTCGTCATAATATCTCGTCCACGACCAATAAATATTTGTCGTATCACAGGCTCTGTTTTTCTGACATTAGGGGACATTGGCATGTTACTGTCCACAGGAACATCGCGCCACCCTAAAATAACTTGTCCTTCTTTTCTGACGGTTCGCTCTAACTCTTGTTCACATGCTAATCTCGATGCGCTTTCTTTGGGTAAAAAGACCATTCCTACGCCATACTCACCTTCAGGAGGAAGTTTGACACCTTGCTTAGTCATTTCTTCACGATAAAAGAGATCCGGTATCTGTATCAGGATTCCTGCACCATCACCCATTAATGCATCTGCACCCACGGCGCCGCGGTGATCTAAATTCTCTAGAATCTTTAATCCCTGTTCAATAATAGAATGGTCTCTTCGACCCTTAATGTGTGCAACAAATCCAACGCCGCAGGCATCGTGTTCATTTTGAGGGTCGTATAAGCCCTGCGCCTCTGGGCGCAAGTTGGAGGGGTTTAACATGAAGTCGTCCTAAAAAAAGAAAAAGTAGCCTTATCCCACTAAGGAATAACCCTAATTACACGACAACTATAGGTGAATTATTACACGACATCAATTATTACGATAACGACTCCGTCCCCTTTGAATCGATCGTTCGTGATAAAGCGGTTTTTGATGAGGGGACAGAGTTGTAACTTAATGATATCTTTCAACTTAAATGTTGGATAGAGTCTCATGAACAACGGACTCCCATTTTTGTTGACGCTCAAAAGGTGTATTTCCTAAATCCCAAAAGGATGCGATATTTTGTATTCCGTAATTTGGCTCTAGTCCAACATGCATCTTATAACTTGACCAAGGATAATCCTCTAACTTGGTAACAATGCGCTCCTTTAAAGGACTTTGCTCTATTTTTTTCTGAAATATGAATGCCTCATTATTTTGATCAACATTGAGAGAGTAATACCTTCCTGCCCAAATACTCATTTTTCTGGAGTAAGTCTGATTAAATAGCTGTGTATAACGTCTGCATAAAGATTGCATGGTTCTAGCTAAAGAATCTCCATCTACAGGAGTGACCAGAAGTTGGGCCTGGTTCGGCAATATGACATAGGCATGCAATGAAAGCTTATAGTGCTTACTACCATCCCGTAGCCAAGCTAAAAAAGCTAATTTCAGGTCATCGCGTTCAAAAATGGTCAGTGAAGGAAGTCCTCGAAGCATGACATAGTAAGCTTGCCCAGGAATAATTAGGCGAGCTTTTCTAGCCATTAATCACTCCATCAACGAAGAGAAAGAAGCGCGACTAGTAAACTCTGGAATCGTCCAATCACCATCCTCACTGATAACTCCCGCTGGGGGGAAGCGTGGTGAGTCGGGAACGCCTTCGAGGGCCTTGGACATAAAATTAATCCAAATCGGAAGAGATAATCCACCTCCCGTTTCGTTACCACCCAAACTCCTTGGTCGATCAAAGCCCATCCAAACAACAGCACATAAATTGGGGTGATACCCGGCAAACCAAGCATCATGTGCATCATTGGTAGTTCCAGTTTTACCAGCGATATCTGTTCTACCAAGCTTTGCTCTCGCAGAAGCGGCGGTTCCAGATCGCGTCACTTCTTGCATCAAGCTATCCATGACAAAATCTGTTTTTGGATCAAGAACGCGCCTAGTTTCATCCCCAATAATAGGACTAGAGTTTGCCTCAAAAATGACTTTACCCTTGCCGTCAACAATCTTACTAATGAGAAACGGCTGAACATCAAATCCCCCATTAGCAAAAATACTATAGGCCATCGCCATCTGAATTGGAGTTGTTGATCCTGCACCAAGTGCTAAAGTTAAATAAGGTGGATTTTTTTCTGGCTCAAACCCAAAACGCTGAATATATTCCTGAACATACTGGGCGCCAATGGATCGCATAATTCGGACAGAAACCAAGTTCTTGGATTTGGCTAAAGCAGTTCTAACTGTCATTAAACCTTCTGTTTTTCCATCATAATTTTTAGGCTCCCAAGCTTTGCCACCTGT
The DNA here is from genome assembly GCA_903867305.1 of uncultured beta proteobacterium. Lineage (GTDB taxonomy): Bacteria > Pseudomonadota > Gammaproteobacteria > Burkholderiales > Burkholderiaceae > Polynucleobacter. The sequence continues at coordinate 3,178 of CAIPQU010000004.1, read as the reverse complement.
TTCAGATCCACTAAATGATAAGTGCGCATCATTGACAATCGTCCTTGGCATGACGCCTTTTTCAATTGCGGCTGCATAAATAAAAGGTTTAAATGATGACCCTGGTTGTCGCTCGGCTTGCATAACATGATTAAACTGCGTGAGCTTAAAATCAAAGCCACCCATCATCGCATTGATGGCGCCCGTTTGTGGGTCAACCGCAACTAATGCGCCTTGCACTTCAGGAATTTGTGTAATCTGCCAAACACCACCAACCCGCATCACTCGAATAATGGAACCAGGCTTAATTTGAATCTTTGGTTGCGCATTACTTACTAAGCCTTCCCGACCAAGTCTTAAGCCATCAGGCTTAATAGTGATGGTATCGCCCGATGAAATAAAGACCCGCACTTCTTGCAGGCTGGCTTTTAATACGACACCAGAAAGAATTTCTTCACTCGCTGAATGAGTAATTAAAGCTTCATCTAAAGCACGTTTAGTCTCTTTACTATCTGGGGGAAACTTGGGTAATTCAATATAACCCTCTGGTCCACGATATCCATGCTTAGAATCGTAATCCATAATACCTCTTCGTAAAGAACTATAAGCCGCTTCTTGATTCGTTTTTTTAATCGTCGTATAAACTTTTAAGCCCTGTATGTAAACGTTTTCGCCATACATTGAAACCAATAAAGTACGAGCATATTCAGCAGCATAGTCGGCATGAACATTAAACTCTCTACCCAAACCCTTTACATGGAGCTCTTCAAGCATTGCGGTAGCATATTCTTCACTAGTAATATATTTCAGATCCCGTAGGCGTTGCAAAATATATTCTTGACGAATCTTGGCACGTCGAAAATTCACGACAGGGTTATAGGCTGATGGTGCTTTGGGTAGGCCTGCAAGCATGGCGGATTCTGCGATCGATAAGTCTTTTACATCTTTCGCAAAATAAATTCGTGCGGCACTTGCAAATCCATAAGATCGTTGTCCAAGATAAATTTGATTCATATACAACTCTAAAATTTTATCTTTAGAGAGATTTTTTTCAATTTTTAAAGCTAAAAGAATCTCGTACAGTTTGCGATTGAGTGTTTTTTCATTCGTTAAAAAGAAGTTTCTTGCGACCTGCATGGTAATCGTAGAAGCGCCTTGAGAATAACGGCCACTTAAATTGACCAATGCCGCACGAATAATCCCCTGAATATCTACGCCTGGATGTTCATAAAACCGATCATCTTCAATAGATATAACAGCATTTTTCAAACTTTTAGGAAACTCTTCAATGGATGTGACATTACGTCTTTCCTCCCCATACTCTCCAATCATTTCATTATCGGCGGTAAAAATTCTTAAAGGGACTTTGGGTTGATAGTCAGTAATAAGCTCTAACGAGGGCAAGTTAGGCCTTGCCAATAAAACTGAATAGGTAATCAATATGGCCAAACTAGCCACACCGGCAACACCCAATAAAAGAAGATATAGAAAAATTTTCTTTAGCACATCACTCCCCTCTGCATGGAATACCTTTGAGCTAGATGGTGGCGAAAAGAAAAAGCGTTTGGTCGAGTTTTATTACCCATCTTGCAATTATAAGGAAGAGAACTTGATTTTAGATATTTTCTTACAACGAAATAGGTAAATATGCCAATCTCCTAGCCTTTATTTGACGATCGTTTTCTTGAACAATCACTCTATGAACCAATTTTCCTCAATTTCAAACCCATCTATCGACCCAGAGACCGGTGAAGTTATTTCTTCTACCTCAAAATCTTATGGCAAGCCAAAGCCAAATCCAAGCAATTTACTGTCCATGTGTCGCCAACCAATGACTCTTTTGACCATCGTCGTTATTTTAACTAGCGCACTTTCTATGGCCTTTATTTACCACACTTTACAAAAGGATATTCAACAGATGTACTCGCAGTTCGATGCGCTGATCGTGGGTGTTGAAGAAAGTGAACGTCGAGTTATAGAGATGAGTGAGTCTTTAAAAACAATGGATGACAATTTACATCAAGTCTTGGCAGATCAGGAAGAGGAGGCTTTTGAAAATTTTTGGGGTGATGATGACGTCGCTACCCATTTACAGAGTATGAAATACATTGGGCACTATATTTTTAATCAGCAAATCTTCGCCCACACAAAATCAAATCTTGGAAACCGGTTTTTGTCAGTGAAAGAAAAACTCAATGTGCACTGGCGTGTAAAAGAAATCACTGAGCAACACATCGTTCTTATTGGGGCGCAAGATAAAACATATACTATTCCAAAAATAGAGCACGAATAATGAAAGCTCTTTTTATCATCTTGTTGTGTTTTTTTCATTTGGCCTTGGCTCATCAAGCCATACCGGAAAACAAACTCAGCTTTTCTTATGAAAAAATTGATTTAAAAGATCTGTTTGAAGTTTTAGCTCAGACAGGTGGAGTCCATTTTATCGGTCATAGAAGCCTGGAAGGTACAACGGATCTTATCGCTCAAGATGTCACTTGGAAACAAGCATTCGAAATGGTTCTTCGAAGTCAGGGGCTGCATTTCATCCAAAATGGAAACATGATTTGGGTAGCCCCTTCGCATGTTATCAAAAATAGTCCTCAAGCATTATGGGACAAGATGTCCCCACCGGATCATCATCCTCAACAAATCTTCATCGAAGCAAATATCGTTGAAGTCGACCACAGATTCTCACAACAACTGGGGGTTAAATTAGGCTTACAAAATCATCAAGCAAAAAGTTCCATATCTGATAGTGTGCGCTCGCAATTCAGCTCTGATTTTAAAGCGGGCAATTTAAACGGCATTCACCCAGCAATTGGCAATGTTACGATGATTTCTAAAAGAGCAACGCAACTCTTACAAGCTGAGCTCAGTGCTATCGAAGCCAAAGGCGTGGGAAAGATTGTTTCTAATCCGAAAATTGTTACAACACATCAAGTCGCAGCACTCATTGAGCAAGGTACCGAAATTCCTTACTTCACAAGTTCTAAAGAAGGTGCAAAAGTACACTTTCGAAAAATCTATTTAAAACTCGAAGTAGTGCCTGAAATCTTTCCAGATCATATTTTGTTAGATATTGAACGAATGCTCGCGCATTCCCCTTCTTGAAGCCGAAGGCTTAAGAGGCGGGTCTAGCGAGCGACTTTAGTATTGGGTTTTATTCCTTGGTTTTGGACGTATTCTTTAATTTTCTCTA
>CAIPQU010000003.1 GCA_903867305.1 uncultured beta proteobacterium | reverse complement strand
CCACTTTAGCAGTAGCGATGAATCGAATTGGTGGAAAGTCAAACACTGGTGAAGGTGGAGAAGATCAGAATCGTTATCGTAATGAATTAAAAGGTATACCGATCTCAACCAATCAAACAATTGCAACACAATTAGGAAATGATGTTATCGAAGCAGATATTCCGTTGCAGGCAGGGGATTCATTACGGTCAAAAATTAAGCAAGTTGCATCAGGCAGATTTGGAGTAACAGCAGAATATTTAACCTCTGCAGATCAAATTCAAATCAAAATGGCACAAGGTGCTAAACCTGGTGAGGGAGGACAACTTCCCGGCGGTAAAGTATCTGAGTACATTGGTAAGTTGCGTTATTCAGTCCCAGGTGTTGGATTAATTTCACCACCACCGCATCATGATATTTATTCGATTGAAGACTTAGCGCAACTGATACATGATTTAAAGAATGTGAATCCTAAAGCTGACATTTCTGTGAAGCTGGTGTCTGAAGTAGGCGTTGGAACTGTTGCAGCGGGTGTTGCGAAAGCGAAAGCTGATCATGTAGTGATTTCGGGTCACGATGGTGGAACTGGTGCTTCTCCCTTGTCATCGATTAAGCATGCGGGCTCTCCTTGGGAGTTAGGTTTAGCAGAAACTCAGCAAACCTTAGTCCTGAATGGACTGCGCGGACGTATCCGCGTTCAAGCAGATGGACAAATGAAGACTGGTCGTGATGTAGTCATTGGAGCCATGCTTGGCGCAGATGAGTTTGGATTTGCAACAGCACCACTCGTTGTTGAGGGGTGCATCATGATGCGTAAGTGTCATCTCAATACTTGCCCAGTTGGTGTTGCAACCCAAGATCCCGTATTGCGTGCGAAGTTTTCTGGAAAGCCTGAATATGTCGTGAATTTTTTCTTCTACATTGCTGAGGAAGTTCGTGAAATCATGGCGCAACTCGGCATTAAAACTTTTGATGAATTAGTTGGTCGTGTTGATTTGTTAGACACCAAAAAAGGTGTTGAGCACTGGAAAGCAAAAGGATTAGATTTTAAGAAAATCTTTGCACAACCATCTCATGAGATGAGCAGCGATCTTCGTCAAATGACCACTCAGGATCACAATCTTGGTAAGGCTTTGGACCATGAGTTAATTACAAAGTCAGCCATTGCCCTAGAAAAGGGTGAGAAAGTTTCTTTCATACATCCTGTACGAAATGTCAACAGAACTGTTGGAGCAATGCTTTCTGGAGAAGTTGCCATGAAATATGGCCACGAGGGCTTGCCGGATGACACGATACATGTCCAGTTTAACGGTACTGCAGGGCAAAGTTTCGCAGCGTTCTTAGCTCATGGCGTGACGTTTGATTTAGTGGGCGATGCAAATGACTATGTTGGTAAAGGTTTATCTGGTGGACGTGTCATTGTAAGAACCCCGAATGAGTTTAAAGAAAACTCTGCTGAAAATATCATTATTGGTAACACTGTTTTATATGGCGCTATTGGCGGTGAAGCATTTTTCAATGGGGTTGCTGGAGAAAGATTTGCTGTCAGAAACTCAGGCGCTATCACCGTTGTCGAAGGCACTGGTGATCATGGCGCAGAATATATGACAGGTGGCACGGTCGTTGTACTTGGTAAAACAGGACGTAATTTTGCTGCTGGAATGAGTGGTGGAATTGCTTATGTTTATGATGTCGACGGCCTCTTTGCAAAACGTTGCAATACCTCAATGGCAATTTTGGACCCAGTTCTTTCCTCTGAGGAACAAAAAGCAACCATACCGGAACAACAGTGGCATGCCCCAGTAGGTGTAAAAGAGGGTGGAAAAAGAATGACCGATGAAACTATTTTGAAAGATTTAGTCGAGCGTCATTTTAAATATACGGGTTCAGAACAATCAAGAGATATCCTGCGTGACTGGGATGTGGCTCGTCAAAAATTCATCAAAGTATTCCCAACAGAATACAAGCGTGCGCTAGGTGAGTTATGGGAGAAGTCTCAGGGAGCCGCCGGAAAAAAAGTGTCTACTGTTTAAAAGTAAAGAAAGATTAGAGAATCGTTTATGGGAAAAATTACTGGATTTTTAGAGTATGGGCGTTTATCAGAGCATTATGAAGAGCCTATTCAGCGAGTAAAACATTACAAAGAGTTTGTGGCTGCTTTGACCGAGGATGAGGCCAAAGTTCAAAGTGCTCGTTGTATGGATTGTGGTATTCCATTTTGTAATAATGGTTGCCCAGTCAATAACATCATTCCAGATTTTAATAATTTGGTTTATGACAAAGACTGGAAAAAAGCCATTGAAGTTTTGCATTCGACGAATAATTTTCCGGAATTTACTGGCAGAATTTGCCCAGCACCTTGTGAGGCAGCGTGTACTTTAGGGATTAATAATTTACCCGTTGGTATTAAATCGATTGAGCACGCAATTATTGATCGCGCATGGGATAACGATTGGGTAAAGCCGCAATTACCTACTCACAAAACTGGTAAAAAAATTGCGATTGTTGGCTCTGGTCCCGCAGGACTTGCCGCCGCTCAGCAACTTGCACGCGTTGGACATGATGTGACTGTCTTCGAAAAAAATGATCGTGTGGGTGGTTTGTTGCGATATGGTATTCCTGATTTTAAGATGGAAAAATGGTTAATTGACCGTCGTATGGAGCAGATGCAGGCTGAAGGCGTTGTATTTCAAACAGGCACTTTTGTTGGCAAAGAGCAACTTGATCCAATGATTAAAGATTTCTCACAAAAGCGGGTCGATCCTGATCAAATCTTAAAAGACTTTGATGCTGTCATTATTAGCGGCGGAGCAGAGCAACCCAGAGATTTACCGATACCTGGACGGGAATTGCAGGGCGTTCATTTTGCGCTTGATTTTCTGATTCCACAAAACCAAGAGATTGCCGGCGATCAACAAAACCAAATACACGCTGCAGGTAAAGATGTCATAGTCATTGGCGGCGGTGATACCGGCTCTGATTGTGTTGGTACATCGAATCGTCATGGAGCAACTTCGGTTAGTCAATTTGAGTTATTGCCACAACCCCCTGAGGAAGAGAATAAGCCAATGGTATGGCCCTATTGGCCGACAAAACTCAGAACTTCCTCTTCTCATGAAGAAGGTTGTTCGAGGGACTGGTCAGTAGCGACCAAAAGATTCGAGGGTAAAAACGGTAAATTAGAGAAATTAATTGGTGTTCGCCTTGAGTGGAAAGACGGCAAAATGACTGAAATGCCGAACTCTGAATTTGAAATGAAAGCGGATTTAGTTTTCTTGGCCATGGGATTTGTTTCTCCGGCACAACAAATACTTAATGGTTTTGGTATTGAAAAAGATTCCCGTGGAAATGCTAAGGCGAGTACAGAGGGAGATCATGCTTATCAGACAAGCCATCCTAAAGTATTTGCGGCAGGGGATATTCGTCGTGGACAATCGCTCGTTGTTTGGGCGATTCGTGAGGGACGCCAATGCGCAAAATCGGTTGATGAGTTTTTAATGGGAAGTAGCGTTCTTCCAAGATAGGTCGAAGCTTCATCGTTCAATATTGAGCGATGAAGTTTGTCTGAATTAGCAACACTTTGACTTAAAAAGCTCAATCTCAAATACTGTATCGATGAAAGATAAATTTCCTGAAATGGAAATTTATCTACTTCCAATCTTATGATCGGCAATACTACAGATCGAATTTTCGAGTTAGTATATTGAAAATAAAACCTATTCATCGGAGACAGATATGCCAAGAAAATTTGTAGATATTTCTATTTTTTTAGAGAATGATGTACTGAGTGATCCGCCAGCCTTTAAACCAAAGATTGAGTACTTCACCCATCAAGATACGGTAGAACGTATCGCCGAGTTTTTCCCCGGATTACAAAAAAATGACTTACCCGATGGTGAAGGTTGGGCTGTAGAGGTTGCCACAATTTCAACCCATAACGGTACCCATTTAGATGCCCCATATCATTTTCATAGCACCATGGATAAGGCTCTTGGGCAACAAAAGCAATCAAAAACGATTGATGAAATACCCCTAGAATGGTGTTTTCAGCCAGGTGTCAAACTTGATTTTCGTCATTTTCCCGACGGTTATGTGGTTCAAGCGGCGGATGTAGAGGCTGAGCTAAAAAGAATTAACCATGAACTTCAACCGTTAGAGATTGTGGTGGTGAATACAAGAGCGGGATCCCGTTATGGGCAACCAGACTATGTGAGCTCTGGATGTGGCATGGGTTATGAGGCAACCATGTATCTCTTAGAGCGAGGTGTTCGTCTGACTGGAATCGATGGGTGGAGCTGGGATGCACCATTTGTCCATACACAGAAAAAATTCGATCAAAGCCATGATGCAAGTCTGATTTGGGAAGGACATAAAGCCGGGAGAGATATTGGTTACTGCCACCTAGAAAAGCTTCATAACCTAGAGGCATTACCCGCAGATGGCTTTTATATCAGTTGTTTTCCACATAAAATCCGTGGAGCATCAGCTGGATGGACTCGCGCAGTAGCAATTTTTGACGACGCATTGATGGCCAGCAAGAGTTAAAAACTTTATTTTTATGAATTTTCATCGGTTTGCATGATAATTGAGTCATGCAACCTATCATGAGTCAAGACATCGCCGTTTTAGAAAATGTCACATTTTCTTATGCACCTCAAGAACGAAATATTCTTGAGGGTATAAACCTGAAGTTTCAACGTGGGAAATTGACTGCCGTCATGGGCGGATCTGGCTGTGGAAAAACGACTGTTTTGCGACTATTGGGTGGTCAGACTATCGCCAATTCAGGCAAAGTTCTGTTTGATGGTGATGATGTAGGCGCATTAGATAATGCTGGTTTAATCCGTGTTCGTCGCAAAATGGGGATGCTATTCCAATTTGGGGCCTTATTTACCGACATGAGTGTTTTTGATAATGTTGCTTTTCCGTTGCGAGAGCATACACATCTAGACGAGGCAACGATTACTGATTTGGTCATGTTGAAGCTCAACGCTGTAGGGCTGCGCAATGCTAGGGACTTAATGCCCTCACAAATCTCTGGTGGTATGGCAAGGCGAGTGGCTTTTGCTAGAGCCGTTGCCCTTGACCCCCCATTGATTATGTACGATGAGCCTTTTGCAGGACTTGATCCGATAGCGCTCGGGGTAACTGCACGATTAATTAAAGACATGAGTATTGCTTTAGGAGCAACTGGTATCTTGGTGACGCATGACGTCCCAGAAACCTTTGAAATTGCTGACTACGTCTACTTTATCGCGAATGGCAAGGTTGCGGCGGAGGGAGCTCCCGAGGATTTAAAACAATCAACTGATGCGTTTGTTCGTCAATTTATTGATGCCCAACCTGATGGACCGGTACCATTTCATTACCCTGGAAAATCTTTACGTGACGATTTTGGTCTGAGTGGTTTGCGAAATGATTAATATGATTACCCAGAGAATTTCAAGACTTGGTGCATTTGTCATCAGCAATCTTGCAGGGATTGGTCATGCAACACGGATGTTTATGACGATTCTTGGTCGATCTACAGCATTATTAAAGCGTTTTCGACTTATCAGTGATCAAGTTTTTTTTCTAGGTAATTACTCTTTTGTCATTATTGCGGTATCCGGGTTATTTGTCGGTTTTGTATTAGGTCTACAGGGCTATTACACGCTCAATCGTTATGGATCTGAACAGGCCTTAGGACTACTCGTGGCCTTATCACTTACAAGAGAGTTGGGGCCTGTCGTGACCGCCTTATTATTTGCCGGCAGGGCAGGTACATCACTCACAGCTGAAATTGGCTTGATGAAAGCTGGTGAACAGTTATCTGCCATGGAGATGATGGCGGTTGACCCAATTGCGCGTGTGGTTGCCCCAAGGTTTTGGGCAGGTGTCATTGCTATGCCAATTTTGGCAGCCATATTTAGCGCCCTAGGTATTGTTGGGGGTTATTTGGTGGGGGTTCCACTCATTGGTGTCGATGCCGGTGCTTTTTGGTCGCAAATGCAAGGCGGGGTAGACGTTTTAAATGACATTGGTAATGGAGTGATAAAAAGCATTGTGTTTGGTATTGCTGTAACTTTTATTGCGGTCTATCAAGGTTACGAAAGTAAGGCTACACCGGAAGGGGTTTCTTTAGCGACCACTAGAACCGTAGTGATCTCTTCTTTAGCCGTTCTTGCGTTAGACTTTTTATTAACAGCTGTCATGTTTTCGACATAATATAGTTTCATCAAAGTGATTAAAATATGAAAAAAAATTCTTTAGATTTTTGGGTTGGTTTATTTGTCGTAACGGGGTTTTTAGCCCTTTTATTTCTTGCCTTAAAAGCCGGTAATATGAGCTCATTTAGCTTTACTAAAAACTATAGTGTTTCAGCAAGATTTGATAATATCGGTGGACTTAAACCGAGGGCGCCAGTAAAAAGTGCTGGCGTAGTTGTCGGAAGAGTAGCAAGTATTGATTTTGATGATAAGACCTTTCAAGCGACAGTCACCCTCAACTTAGATGAGAGTTATCACTTCCCCAAAGATTCCTCCGCTAAAATATTAACGTCTGGGTTACTAGGTGAACAGTACATTGGGATTGAAGCTGGTGGCGATGAGCAGAATTTGGTGCAGGGTGGCAAAATTACACAAACACAATCTGCGATTGTTTTAGAGAATTTAATTAGCCAATTTTTATATAACAAAGCGGCCGATGCCGGAAAAGAAACTCAAAAATAATGCAGTCCTCATTGCGTCACTGGAAAAACACTTGTCGAATTATGCTCTTCGGCTTAATGACTTGCTTTATGGTGGGCTGTGCTTCATTGCCCGAGGGTACCCAAGCTTCTAAGACAGACCCATGGGAGCGAGTGAATCGTAGTGTTTTCTCATTCAATGACAGTCTTGATAAGTTCATCATTACGCCAATCACAAAGGCCTACGAATTTATACTCCCCGAGGTTATTCGAAATAGCCTCTCAAATATCTTTTCGAATATTGGCGATATCTATACAGCCGTCAATCAACTTCTGCAAGGCAAACCGAAAAATGCCGTAGATGATTTGACTAGGTTTATTGTTAATACAACCTTTGGTATTGGCGGCATTTTTGATGTTGCAACGGGTGCCGGTTTAGAAAAACATCAAGAGGATTTTGGGCAAACATTTGGTGTGTGGGGTATTGGTGATGGCCCATACATGGTTCTCCCTTTACTTGGTCCAAGCAATGTCAGAGATACCTTTGGTTGGGCCTTTGACCTTCAAACAGACATTTTACTGAGCTATGTCAACGACATTCCCGTCCGTAATACGATTACTGCCGTTCGAGTATTGGATCAGCGTTCCAAATATCTCAGTACCACTAACCTCTTAGAGACTGCTGCATTTGATCGGTATTCATTTGTCAGAGATGCTTATATCCAACGAAGACGAGACCGGATTTATGATGGCAATCCTCCAATGATTGAAGAAGAGGACGATATCCCTCCAGAAATGATTGAAAAAGAAGAAAGCCGTATTCGTTAAACCTCGACCTTCAAAACGATTTAAAATGATCGTCTAACAAAAGGATTTACGATGAATAGCTCCAAAGTGATGATGCAACCACTGTTACTACGAATGCGTTATTTGATTCTGGCAATGATGATGATAGCCAGCTTGATCGTCAGTCGTCCAATTTTTGCTCAGGCGATTGATTCCGCTCCAGATAGCCTAGTCAAAACGATCGTGACGGAGGTAATGTCGAGCATTAAAGGTGATAAAGAGATTCAGTCAGGCAATATCTCTAAAGTGATTGATTTAGTCGATACTAAGATAGTTCCCTATACTGACTTTCGTAAAACAACACAGTTGGCCGTTGGAAGAAATTGGAGTCGTGCAACACCTGAACAACAAAATAAAATTATTGCCGAATTTAAAACTTTATTGATTAGAACCTATGCTGGTGCATTGACGCAGATTAGAGATCAAACTGTAGTTTATAAACCATTTCGGATGGATCCAGCCGACACAGAAGTCATTGTTCGCACCCAGATTATGAATAAAGGTGATCTGATTCAACTAGATTATCGCTTAACCAAACAAGGCGATTCTTGGAAACTGTACGACATCAATGTGTTAGGCGCCTGGTTAATAGAAGCCTATCGTGGACAGTTTATTACGCAAATTAATGCAAGTGGCATTGACGGCTTGATTAAGTTTTTAGAAGATCGTAATGCCTCTTTGGCAAAGGCAAAATAAATTAATGATTTCTTTGCCAAGTATTGTCAATCATCAAAACGCGCTAGAAGTGCGTGATGCAGGTATTCAAAAAATTCAAAGTAATGAAAAAGCCATCGATGCCTCGGCTCTCCAAGAGTTTGATACATCGATTTTGGCTATTCTGCTCGCATGGTTTCGAGTTAAATCTGACCTTGAAGTTCATGGATCACCAGAAAAACTACAAGTACTTGCTAAAGTCTATGGACTCGATGAGTTATTGACCTTGAAAAGGCCTCAATAACGAATGTCCGCATTATCCATTCGTTCTGTTAAAAAGACTTACGGCACATTAAAAGCTCTCGATGGTGTTTCTTTAGAGGTTGAGCAAGGAGAGTTTTTTGGCCTTTTAGGGCCAAATGGTGCCGGTAAGACAACCCTCATTACGAGTATGGCAGGTTTGTGTACCCCGGATTCTGGAACTATTGAAGTGATGGGGCATGATGTTCAGAAAGATTTTCGTATCGCTCGTCGACAGTTAGGGGTAGTCCCACAAGAGTTGGTTTTTGACCCATTTTTTACCGTTCGTGAGACGCTGACTTTTCAATCAGGGTATTTTGGCTTAAATAAAAACGATGATTGGATTGAGGAAATCATGGCCAATCTTGATTTGACGAATAAAGCAGACGTTAATATGCGAGCCTTATCTGGTGGAATGAAGCGACGCGTATTAGTCGCCCAAGCACTTGTTCATCGCCCACCGGTCATTGTTTTAGATGAGCCAACAGCTGGCGTCGATGTTGAACTTCGGCAGTCCTTATGGCAATTTATTAGTCGGTTAAATCAAGCGGGCCACACCATCGTTTTAACAACACATTATTTAGAGGAAGCTGAAAGCCTTTGTGGTCGCATTGCGATGCTCAAAAATGGTCGTCTGGTTGCCTTGGATACCACAGAAAACTTACTAGCAAAACACCGCCCACCGGGTATGCCACCAAAAATACTGGGAGATGATGGCGCTGCTGACTTAGAAGCTGTTTTTGTCAAAATTATGGCGGAGTCAAAATAAATGACAGAATTAAAACCCTTAGCACCAATGATATTGATGCCAGAAGCGAAAATTCATAGCGGCTTTCCGGCACTTTTTCGAAAAGAGGTAAAACGTTTTTATAAAGTAGCCTTCCAGACCGTCGCAGCCCCAATACTTACGGCCGTTTTATATTTATTAATATTTGGCCATGTCTTAGCGAATAGTCCCCCAATTTATGGTTATGCATATACTTCCTTTTTAATACCTGGCTTAGTGATGATGAGTATCTTGCAGAATTCGTTTGCCAATACATCTTCATCATTGATTCAGTCAAAAATCACTGGTAACCTCGTGTTTGTCCTACTCGCACCACTCTCACATATTGAATTTTTTGCAGCGTATGTGGGGGCCGCGATGATCCGAGGAATTTCCGTTGGCTTGGGAGTATTTTTTGTAACGATGTGGTTTGCACCAATGCCGTTCCAAGCCCCTTGGTGGATTTTTATTTTTGCTTTACTTGGATCTTCTCTGCTTGGCGCAATGGGTCTTCTAGCTGGGATGTGGGCTGATAAGTTTGATCAGTTAGCGGCTTCACAGAATTTTGTCATCATGCCCGCCACGATGTTGTCCGGCGTTTTTTATTCGATTCATTCCTTACCCTCTTTTTGGTTAACGGTGTCACACTTCAATCCATTTTTCTACATGATTGATGGTTTTCGTTATGGATTTTTTGGTCAGTCAGATGTTCCCCCTTTTTACAGTTTGGCTGTACTACTGACGTTTATGATGGTTGTGACTTGGGTGGTGCTTAGCCTACTCAAAAAAGGGTATAAACTACGAAATTAATGGAGAGCTTTGAATGTATCCGACCCCCGAAGAAATAAAGTCCTATATACAAAATGGATTAAATTGCACGCACATCTCACTAGAGGGTGATGGCCAGCATTTTTTTGCAACGATTGTCAGCCCAGAGTTTGAAGGATTAAGACCAATTGCTAGGCATCAAAAAGTCTATGCCGCATTAGGAGAGCGCATGAAAGAAGAAATTCATGCTCTTTCTTTTAAAACGCTAACTCCAGATGAGTTTGCGAAGAAAGCCTGAAATTTTTTAATTGATAGAGATATCTAATGGATAAGTTGTTGATCAGAGGTGGCCATGCTTTGCATGGTGATGTCCTCATTGCCGGGGCTAAAAATGCGGCCTTACCTATGATGTGTGCATCATTGCTCACGGCCGAAAAAGTCACTTTACGCAATTTACCTGATTTGCAAGATGTTCGGACCATGCTCAAATTGCTCATTGAAATGGGTGTGCAGGTTCAATTTCCAGATCCAAATGATCGCTCGGTGGTTGAGTTACAAGCTAACCATATTGCAAAAGCTGAAGCTACTTATGAGATGGTAAAAACGATGAGAGCATCCATTCTCGTTTTAGGCCCTCTTTTAGCCAGATTTGGTAATGCCCGTGTGTCCCTTCCTGGAGGTTGTGCCATTGGCGCACGTCCCGTTGATCAGCATATCAAAGGTATGCAAAAGATGGGGGCGCAGATGCAAATTCAGCACGGGTATATCCAAGCTAACGCACCTAAAGATTCCAATAAGTTACATGGCGCGCATATTTTGACAGATATGATCACTGTGACGGGGACTGAAAATCTCATGATGGCAGCAGTTTTAGCGAACGGTATCACCTATCTCGAAAACGCCGCTCGGGAGCCTGAAGTCACTGATTTGGCTTTATTACTTAATCAAATGGGCGCAAAAATCTCTGGAATTGATACTGATCATCTGGTGATTGAAGGTGTTTCTGAGCTTCACGGGGCAGATTATCAAATCATCGCTGACAGAATTGAAACAGGCACATTTTTATGTGCGGTTGCTGCAACGGGGGGCGAAATTCATGTGCGTCGTTGCAAACCAGAAACTTTGGATGCTGTTTTAACCAAATTGACGGAAGCTGGTTTGAAAATGGAGATTGGACCGGACTTTATTAAAGCTGTAATGAAAGATCGGCCTAAGCCAGTGAGCTTTCGTACCTCAGAATATCCAGCCTTTCCGACCGATATGCAGGCGCAGTTTATGGCTCTAAATACCATTGCTTTAGGTAATTCTCGCGTAACAGAAACCATCTTTGAAAACCGCTTTATGCATGTTCAAGAGATGAATCGTTTAGGTGCTCAGATTGGTATTGAGGGCAATACTGCCATGATTGACGGGGTAGAATATTTATCAGGCGCCACTGTTATGGCAACAGATTTACGAGCATCTGCCAGTTTAGTGATTGCAGGCCTAGTCGCCAATGGCGAGACCCTGATTGATCGTATTTATCATTTGGATCGTGGTTACGACCGGATGGAACGTAAGCTCAGTGCCCTAGGGGCTGATATTACACGTGTGAAATAAGCAAGAGTGAAATACCTGACCTCAAAGTCCACCCTGTAGGATAATATCGAAATGCTAACACTTGCCCTTTCTAAAGGAAGAATTTTCGAAGAAACCTTGCCCATGCTTGAGCGAGCCGGAATTTCTATTTCTGAAAACCCTGACAGCACTCGTAAATTAATTATCAAAACCTCACATCCGAATCTACAAATTATTATTGTGAGAGCATCCGACGTACCAACGTATGTGCAATTTGGTGGCGCAGATATTGGTGTTGCTGGTAAAGATGTTCTTTTGGAAAATGGCGTTGAGGGCCTTTATGTCCCGATTGATTTAGGTATTGCTAAATGTCGTATGTCCGTTGCCGTCAAAGAAGGATTTGATTACAACGCCGCTGTCAAACAAGGCGCACGCTTAAAAATTGCTTCGAAATATGTCCAATGCGCCAGAGAACATTTTGCGAATAAAGGTGTTCACGTTGACATGATCAAATTGTATGGCTCAATGGAGCTTGCTCCATTGGTTGGCTTAGCAGATGCTATTGTCGACTTGGTTTCGACGGGCAATACCCTAAAAGCCAATCATCTTGTTGAAGTTGAGACGATCATGCAAATTAGCGCACAACTGATTGTGAATCAAGCTGCGCATAAACGCCATCGTGCACAAATGCAAGAGTTTTTAAATGCATTTGCTACAGTAACCAATCCATCATCATGATGCGTCAACTAAATACGACGGACCTCAGTTTTGAGGCCGATTTAAAAGCGCTTTTGAGTCTGTCCGAGGAGGACTTATCCGCTATTGAGTTGACGGTTTCTAAAATTTTGCGTGATGTTCAGGCTCGGGGAGACCAAGCCGTCATTGAGCTCACTCAGCAATTTGATCGCTTGCAGGTTACGAAGTTAGCCGACCTAGAAATTTCTAGGCAAGACATGCAACATGCTTTTGAGCAATTACCAAGTGCTCAAAAAGAAGCTTTAGAGGCTGCTGCCGGAAGAGTGAAGTTGTATCACGAGCGGCAAAAGCAAGAGTCAGGCTGTCATTCTTGGGAGTACACAGAGGTTGATGGAACCTCACTTGGTCAACAGGTGACCCCGATTGATCGTGTCGGTCTTTATGTTCCTGGAGGAAAAGCTGCTTATCCATCTTCCGTCTTAATGAACGCCATACCAGCGAAAGTTGCAGGCGTGAAAGAAGTAGTCATGGTAGTCCCGACGCCAGACGGTATACAAAACCAACTTGTATTAGCCGCGGCTTTTGTAGCCGGGGTAGACCGCGCTTTTCGCATTGGTGGTGCTCAAGCAATTGGCGCATTAGCTTATGGTACTCAAACAATTCCAGCCGTGGATAAGATCGTTGGGCCCGGAAATGCTTACGTTGCAAGTGCTAAAAGAAGGGTTTTTGGAACGGTTGGGATTGATATGATTGCCGGACCTTCAGAAATTTTAGTGATTTGTGACGGAACAACGGACCCTGATTGGGTGGCCATGGATTTGTTTTCGCAGGCAGAGCATGATGAACTTGCCCAATCTATTTTATTGTGCCCTGACGCAAAGTTTATTGAACAGGTACAAAAGAGCATTGAACAACTATTACCTCAAATGCCCCGTCAAGAAGTGATTCGAACATCTTTGACGAATCGTGGCGCAATGATTTTAGTCAAAGATATGGCACAAGCCTGTGAGATATCGAACCTAATTGCCCCTGAGCATATGGAAATTTCTGCTGAGAATCCGCGCCAATGGTTATCTCACATTCGGCATGCTGGAGCTATCTTTTTAGGTAAGTTTACGAGTGAATCGCTGGGGGATTATTGTGCTGGACCGAACCATGTCTTGCCGACCTCAAGGACTTCGAGATTCTCATCCCCACTGGGCGTCTATGACTTTATAAAGCGCAGTAGTGTGATCGAAGTTAGTGCTAAAGGAGCGCAAACACTTGGCCAAATTGCCAGCGTACTTGCCCACGGCGAAGGTCTTCAGGCACACGCCAGAGCAGCAGAAATGCGACTGACTGAAAAATAACTAATTTTTCAAAAGCTTTTTTAGCGCTTTAAGAAGATCAGCACACTGAAGCTCTGTACCAACCGTGATACGAACATACTGATGAATCCGCGGCGCTTTAAAGTGTCTAACCAAGATTTTTTGATCACGAAGACCTTGGTAGAGTTCCTCACCACTTAAATCTGGATGTGATGTAAACACAAAATTAGCACTTGATGGCAGAGTCTTGAAACCTAAAGCATCTAATTCGGGGACTAGTTTATTGCGACTATCGATTACTTTTTGACTTGTTTGTTTTAAGTGAACTTGATCAGCAATAGCTGCTTGCGCTCCCGCTTGAGCTAGTCGATCAAGTGGGTAAGAGTTAAAACTATTCTTTACACGCTCAAGACCCTCAATCAAACTTGCATGACCCATGGCATAACCTACCCGCAGACCTGCGAGAGCTCTCGATTTTGAAAGGCTATGAGTCACAAGCAGATTGTCATATTGGTTGATTAAGCTCACGGAGGATTCAGTTCCAAAATCTACATAAGCTTCATCAATGACCACAACGCTATTCGTATTTGCTTTTAGAAGACGTTCGATTTCCGTCAATGGTATAGCTTGTCCGGTTGGCGCATTGGGATTTGGAAAAATAATACCGCCATTTTGAGGATGGGCGATGTAATCATCGATTTGGATATTGAGATGATCATCGAGAGGAACTTGAACCGTATCGATTTCATAAAGGCTAGCGTAGACCGGATAAAAGGTGTAGCTAATGTCAGGAAATAAAAGCGGAGCCCCATGTTTAAAAAGACCTAAAAATATATGCGCCAAGATTTCATCGGAGCCATTACCAACAAAAACCTGAGAACTTTCGAGTCCATAGACCTTTGCAATCGTTTCTTTCAGGGCGTCTGAATTCGGTGGTGGATAAAGTCTTAATGAGTCATTGCAAGCATTTTGAATTGCAGCAACGGCTTTTGGAGAAGGCCCGTATGGACTTTCATTGGTATTTAATTTAATTAAATCAGTAATTTGTAACTGCTCTCCCGGAGTGTACGGGGTCAGTTGAGCAACAGCTTTACTCCAAAAACGCGACATAAAAAGACTTTCTAAAAAAACGGTAAGTGATCAACGAATGATATTATGACGTAATGCGACAAGTTGAAGTTAATCGTAACACCTCCGAAACAAAGATTCATCTCATGATTAATCTTGATGGTACAGGTCGTGCGGAATTAAATACGGGTGTGCCATTTCTAGATCATATGTTAGATCAAATAGCGCGTCATGGCATGATGGATTTAACCGTCACTGCGCAAGGCGACACGCATATTGATGACCATCATACAGTTGAAGATATTGGCATCACATTAGGACAAGCAGTTGCTAAAGCCGTTGGCGATAAAGCTGGCTTGACTCGTTATGGACATTCTTACGTTCCCTTGGATGAAACCTTATCTCGAGTGGTGATTGATTTCTCTGGCAGACCCGAGTTGGAGTTTCATGTGCCTTTTACGCGTGCACGCGTCGGTAGCTTTGATGTTGATTTAAGTATTGAGTTTTTCCGTGGGTTTGTGAATCATGCGGGAGTTACTTTGCACATCGACAATCTTCGCGGCGTGAATGCTCACCATCAAATAGAAACTGTGTTTAAAGCTTTTGGTCGCGCTTTAAGAATGGCGGTTGCCATTGATCAGCGTGCTCTAGGTGTTGTTCCATCCACCAAGGGAAGCCTCTAACTTCGCTCATTCATAGGTATGTGCCTTGTCTAATATTGCAATCGTAGATTATGGAATGGGCAACATTCGCTCTGTTGCTCAGGCCGTCATGAAAGTTGCGCCTGAATGCCGAGTTGTTATTGCCCAGACCCCACAGCAAATTGCTGCAGCTGACCGAGTGATTCTCCCTGGTCAGGGTGCAATGCCCGATTGTATGAGTAATCTTCATGAGTCGGGCTTAATGGACGCTGTATTAGACGCCGCAAAAAACAAACCTTTACTCGGCGTTTGTGTCGGTGAACAGATGCTGGTTGATGAAAGCTTCGAGGCACATGCACCCAATTTAAGTACGAAATGTTTAGGCATTTTCCCTGGAAAAGTGGTGAAATTTGCTTTAGAAAATCAATTGCAAGAAGATGGATCGCATATTAAAGTTCCCCATATGGGCTGGAATGAGGTTTTTCAGCAACAAATGCACCCTCTTTGGGAAGGAGTTCCAGATGGCGAACGTTTTTACTTTGTTCACAGTTATCATGTAGTACCTGCAAATAAAAATCATGAATTCGGATCAACAAATTATGGTGGTTTGTTTACCAGTGCTATTGCTAAAGATAATATCTTTGCGACACAATTTCATCCTGAAAAAAGTGCGCAATTTGGGCTTCGTATTTATCAAAACTTTACCCGTTGGAATCCTTAAATGTTGTTAATACCTGCAATTGATTTAAAAGATGGTCATTGTGTTCGCTTAGAGCAAGGCGATATGAAAAAAGCGACTGTGTTTTCTGAAGATCCAGCGGCGATGGCTCGTCATTGGGTCAATTTAGGCGCAAGAAGACTACATTTAGTTGACCTAAATGGCGCAATCGCAGGAAGACCCAAAAATGAATCTGCCATTAAAGCTATTTTGAAAGAAGTTGGTAATGAAATCCCTGTTCAACTGGGGGGCGGGATTCGTGATTTGGAAACGATCGAGCGTTTACTTGACGATGGTTTAGAAACAATCATTATTGGTACGGCTGCGGTAAAAAACCCTGGATTTTTACAAGATGCTTGCTTAGCATTTGCGGGGCACATTATGGTTGGCCTTGATGCCAAAGATGGCAAAGTTGCAACGGATGGCTGGAGCAAGCTCACCGGCCACGAAGTCATTGATTTGGCCCAAAAATACGAAGATTATGGCGTTGAAGCCATTATTTATACGGATATTGGTCGCGATGGTATGTTACAAGGTATTAATATTGAGGCGACTCTGCGTCTTGCTCAAGCGGTCTCTATTCCAATTATTGCCAGTGGTGGTTTAACGAATTTGAAGGATATAGATGCCTTGTGTGAGATTGAAGAGGAAGGCGTGATTGGAGTAATTGCCGGTCGTGCAATTTATAACGGAAATCTTCATTTAAACGAAGCACAAAAATACGCGGATGAAAAAAATCCGCCACAAGACTAAATTACTCGATGCTTTCTAAACGAATTATTCCCTGTCTTGACGTTACAGCAGGTCGGGTTGTCAAAGGAATTAACTTTACCGAATTAAAAGACGCTGGTGATCCTGTCGAAATTGCTCGTCGTTATGACGAGCAAGGTGCCGATGAAATTACTTTTCTAGATATTACCGCCACCAGCGATGATCGGGATCTTATTCTACATATCATTGAGCAGGTTGCCTCACAGGTTTTTATACCCTTGACAGTGGGCGGCGGTGTTCGGGAAGTGGCAGATGTTAGGCGATTACTGAATGCCGGCGCCGATAAGGTCAGCATGAACTCCTCAGCAGTTGCACGACCAGACCTAGTCTCTGAAGCGAGTGCAAAGTATGGTTCGCAATGTATCGTGGTGGCGATTGATGCTAAGCAAACAGGTGTCAATCAATGGCAAGTCTTTACCCATGGCGGAAGAAAAAATACTGGTATAGATGCTTTACTTTGGGCACAGGAAGTTTGTCAAAGGGGCGCTGGCGAAATTTTGCTGACTAGTATGGACCGCGATGGTACAAAAAATGGTTTTGATATCGACCTCGTTCGAAAAGTGAGTGATTCAGTCTCGATTCCTGTAATTGCTTCTGGAGGGGTAGGAAGTCTTCAAGATCTTGCCGATGGGATATTACTCGGCCATGCTGATGCCGTGCTGGCGGCAAGTATTTTTCATTATGGGCAGTTCACTGTTGGGCAGGCGAAGGCTTATTTAGCCGGATTAGGCATCGCGGTTCGCTAGAGAAACCGCATCGAATGCAATAGAATGTGCTGATGGATAAGTTAAATGCAGGTAATTGGCTAGAGAAAGTTCGCTTTAATGAGCAAGGACTTGTGGCCGTGATTGCCCAAGACGTTCATTCTAAAGATGTGCTGATGATGGCTTGGATGAATGCAGCCACCCTAGAGGAAACAGCTTCTTCTGGCCAGGCTATTTATTGGTCGAGATCGAGAGGGAAGCGTTGGCATAAAGGAGAAGAGTCAGGGCATTTTCAGAATGTCAAAGAAATTCGTCTAGATTGTGACGGAGATACTATTCTATTGCTGGTTGAACAAGTGGGTGGAATTGCTTGTCACACGGGTGCACCAAATTGTTTTTTTCAGCCACTTCAACAAAAAGATGGCTTTTGCGAGTGGGTTCATCAACCTGGAGATAAAAATGAGCACCCCTGAAGATCTCACGAAACCTATCTTAAAAGATCTAGCTGATGTGATTGCCTCTAGGAAAAAGGCCTTGGTCGAAGGAGGTCAAATACCTGCTTCTTATGTCGCCTCATTGTTTGCCAAAGGTGATGATGCCATTCTTAAAAAAGTGGCCGAAGAAGCGGCAGAAACAATGATGGCAGCAAAAGATTTGCGTCACTCCATAGAAAATCAACAAAAATCAGATGAAATGACAAAAGCTTTTATTGGCGAGGTCGCGGATCTATGGTTTCATACCATCGTACTGTTGGCTCAGTTTAATTTACGGCCTGAGGATGTTTTATCGGAATTAAAGCGTCGTGAGGGAGTTAGCGGCATCGCCGAAAAAGCGTCACGTTCGGCGAAATAGACTATTTAATATTGGAGAAATTCGTGAGTCACAACCCAGATTGCTTATTTTGCAAAATTGTTGAGGGGAAAATACCCAGTAAAAAAGTCTATGAGGATGAGGATGTCTTTGCTTTTCATGATATTCGGCCTGCCGCACCGATTCATTTTTTAATGATTCCTAAAAAACATATTCCGATGCTTTCAGATATGACTATCTTAGATGAGCAATTACTAGGTAAAATGATGCTATTAGCTCCAAAATTGGCGTTAGAAGCTGGAGCTAGACCTGGGGAGTCAGGTGGTTTCAAGGTTTTGTTGAATAACGGTGCAGATGGAGGCCAAGAGGTTTACCATGTTCATATGCACGTTATGGCAGGTCCAAGACCTTGGAAATACCAATAACGAGGTACATTAATTTACAAAATAGGGAGTTATTATGGGATCAATGAGTCCGATTCATTGGGTAATCGTGTTAGTAGTAGTTCTTTTAATTTTTGGTACCAAAAAATTACGTAACGTTGGTACTGATATGGGTGCCGCCGTTAAAGGTTTTAAAGACGGTATGAAAGATGGGGATGCAGCCAAAGAGGCAGCAGCAACCCAACAGGTTGCTCAAAATATAGAGCCTCAAACGGCGAAAGATCCACACACTGTTGATGTCAACGCTAAAGAAGTTCGTTAATGACTTCTTTAGTAGTGCCACAAACACATTAGTGTAAAAGCCACATGTTTGATATTGGACTCTCCAAAATTGCTTTAATCTCAGTTGTCGCTTTGGTGGTTTTAGGACCTGAGCGCTTGCCTCGCGTGGCAAGGACTGCTGGTAACCTTTTTGGAAGAGCTCAGCGCTATATGTCTGATGTGAAACAAGAAGTAAGTCGTCAGATGGAGCAAGAAGAGCTCAAAAAAATGAAAGATGCTGCTACGCAAGCGTTTAATAGTGCGAAGAACGATTTTAAAGACTTAGATCAAGCGATTTCATCACAAATGGCTGAGGTGAGCGCTAATATGAATGAGTTGACCTCAGAAACTTCGAATAGCGGATACAACTCAACTACAGAAAACTCGATTTATACCCCGCGTATTGATACCTTTGAATCTAGCCAACGTCAGGGTAGGAAATCTTGGCGCAATAAAAAGGGTGCAGTACCGATGTGGTTTAAACACTCCACGGGAGTAAAAGTTCGGGTGCAGTCAGGCTCGGCGCGAGTTAAGCGTTTTAGAAGGGCATCGAGCGCACCATCTTCTATAAAATCTTTTTTTGGGTAATTGATATTCATGAGTGAGACGCCGCAGGATAGTAGCGCCCCTGAAGAGAGTTTTTTTAGCCATCTTGTAGAGCTACGTGATCGCATTATTAAGGCAGCAGCTGTTGTCCTCGTTATATTTTTAGGGATGGTGTACTGGGCGCCTGATATCTTTCATGCCTTAGCCGACCCCATGTTGAAGGTTTTACCGGCAGGAGCCCACATGATTGTCACTGATGTGACCGGGTCTTTCTTTGTTCCGATCAAGGTGACCTTTATGGCGGCCTTTGTCGTAGCCTTACCTTTTGTGATTTACCAAGTTTGGGCATTTGTTGCACCTGGACTGTATCAACATGAAAAGAAACTGATCCTACCTTTAGTGATTAGTACTTATTCACTATTTCTTGTAGGCATGTGCTTTGCCTACTTTTTGGTTTTCCCAACAGTTTTTGGCTTCATGGTTCATTACAACGAACCTTTGGGAGCCGATATGAGCACAGATATTGATAAATATTTAAGTTTTGCGATGACCACTTTTCTGGCATTTGGATTTACTTTTGAGGTTCCGGTTGTCGTTGTCGTCCTAGTCAGAATGGGTATTGTTAGTCTCGCCAAATTAAAAGAGTTACGCCCTTATATTATTGTGGGAGCATTCGTCATAGCTGCGGTAGCCACACCCCCAGACATCATGTCACAGCTCTTATTGGCCATTCCTTTGTGTATATTGTTTGAGCTTGGTTTAATCGTGGCGCGGTTTTATCAACCTAAAGCCGCAGATGAAGAACAAAAAGACGAGAATTCGACCGATTAGGCTTATTCCTTATAGTGTTTGCAAAATTTGAGGCCTTTCTAAAAGGCCCCCCAAATTGGTAAAAAAGCCTCAAATTTGTTGTCTTTTAGCAACGAGACCTAATTTGTTTGTTAAAAATCATCAAAAAACAACACTTCTCGCTAAAGTTTAATGAAATAAGGATCACTTTAGTGGATGATTAGGTTATTCCTTGATGTCAGGGAAGAAGTTTTTTAAATAGTTTTCTTTTTTTTAAATATGGAGATTTACGAATGAAAAAATCGCTATTCGCACTCGCCGCTTTAGGCGCATTTGCAGGTACAGCACAAGCTCAATCAAGCGTTACTATTTATGGTAACTTGGACGCAACTGAAGCTTATCAATCCGGTGGCGGAGCTAAAGTTGTTGCACTAACTCACGCAGCCAATACAACATCACTTTGGGGCTTAACAGGCTCTGAAGATATGGGCGGTGGCATGAAAATGGGCTTTGACCTCAAATCAGAACTCAACTTAGCTACTGGTCAAACTGGCTCAACAACTAACGTTTCACCAGTTTCAACAGCAAACGGAAACTCCCTTGCTAACCAAGGTGGAACAGGTGGAACTGGTGGTGGTACAACTAACTT
>CAIPQU010000002.1 GCA_903867305.1 uncultured beta proteobacterium | reverse complement strand
CGCAAGCACCAATGACTCCACCTAGACTCTTTGAAATTCTGAAGAAAGCTGGGGCGTATTAATTCTTACTTCGTGATATTGCCTTCTTTAGCAATTTTTCGGCTCATTTCTAAACCCTCTTGAATTTGCTTTTTAAATTCTTCTGCAGGCGATGCAATAACTTTAAAACCCATGTTATCGAATGCTTCTTTTACGGAGGCACTTTTCATGGTAGCTTGCAGTGAGGATTGGAGTTTGAGAGAAATATCTTTTGGTATGCCACTTGGCGCAACCACTCCAATCCAACCTGAATAATTCCAATTTTTTAATTCGGGTAGCCCAGTCTCTGAAAAAGTAGGGACGTTTGGAAGTAATTTAGATCGTGCAGCTCCTGATATAGCTAGAGCTGTTACCTGCCCTGTCGCTATATAAGACTTGATATCTCCTAAATCAGGTAATAGCATATTCACCTCACCTCCTAATAAGCCTAACTGTGCAGGGCCACTCGATTTATATGGGACATGTAGCGCCTTGATCCCTGTAAGACTCAAAAAAGCGGCTG
Source organism: uncultured beta proteobacterium (assembly GCA_903867305.1). GTDB lineage: Bacteria > Pseudomonadota > Gammaproteobacteria > Burkholderiales > Burkholderiaceae > Polynucleobacter. The sequence goes on along the minus strand of CAIPQU010000002.1, from coordinate 31,121 downwards.
TCGTGAAATGAATACTCGATCCACCACCCCCACTTCCATAAGTTAGTAAATCTGGGCGAGCCCTCGCATAGGCTACAAACTCAGCCATATTTTTAGCTGGGATTGAAGGGTTAATAACAAGGACAGATTGATATTCAATTGCATTGATTAATTGAGTGAAATCATTCACAGGGTCGTAACCAAGATTTTTTTCTAACGCTGGGTTATAGATCATCGATGCTGGTGATACGATCCCAATAGTGTAGCCATCTTTCGGTGAACTAATAACAGACTCAACACCAATTTTTTGAGATGCACCTGGTCGATTTATCACAATAATGGGTTGACCAATTTCAATCGCTAACTGTTTAGCAATAATGCGGGCAGCCATATCATTAGGGCCGCCAGGGGCAGTTGGCACAACTAATGTAATGGGCTTATTGGGAAATGTTTGTGCACTAGTAAAGCAAACCTGCCATAAAAGCAGCGTCATGAAAAAAAATTTGAGCCGTCGAATCAAAACAATCTCCAATGTATTAGTAATATTCTCTTTATTATTCAATGAATTATATATCGATATCCTTGGCAAAAATGAGTCATTTCACTGTAGTAAATATTGTTGCCAGTCCTTGCTTACTATTCGTTGACACTCCGCTTGCGTGAGTTGGAGATGTTCAAAGATGCCACTTTGACTAACATTCATAAAATTTTCCATTGCTTTATTTCTTTCTAAAGCCTGCATCTTATTGATCAGTGGGAGAGTTTTTTCATAAATTTCAAGATACTCAGATGTCTTGTATTTTTTGTAACACGTTAACATTGCCGCAACAAGTCCACCAACTCGCGCTGAGTTATAAACGGCATTCTCATCAATCTGGAAGTCTGTGTTAGAAATATTTTGTGCTTGAACCTGTATCACTATCGAAGTACAAAGCATCCAAACAAGAAGGGGTCTAATCAAGATATGTAATATCACTTGATTAGACCATTTTTAGATTATTGAAGTAACATTTGATTCATCCTGCGAACGAAGGATGCAGGGTCTGCAATATGCCCCCCCTCAGCCAATAAGGCTTGATCAAATACGAGATGAGTCCAATCCTCAAAATGCTGTTCATCCTGTTGAATTTTTTTCAATAATGGATGCTCAGGATTGATCTCAAGAATAGGCTTGGTATCCGGCGCTTGCTGCCCAGCTGCTTTGAGCATGCGTAACAAATTACCTGATAATTCGTTTTCATCAGCGATTAAGCAAGCTGGTGAATCAGTTAATCGAAACGTAACTCGGACATCTTTTGCCTTATCAACTAAAACTTTTTTCATCTTTTCTAATAAATCAGTAAATTGCTTCTCTACTTCTTTTTGCTCTTCTTTTTCTTTTGCATCTGCTAGCTCACCTAAGTCTAAGCCACCCTTCGCTACTGAGACTAGAGCCTTACCTTCAAACTCTGTAAGGAATGACAACATCCACTCATCAACGCGATCAGTGAGTAATAAAACTTCAATCCCTTTTTTCTTAAAAATCTCTAAGTGAGGGCTATTTTTAGCCGCTAGATAAGTTTCTGCAGTGACGTAATAAATTTTATCTTGGCCATCTTTCATCCTAGAGATGTAATTGGCTAAGGATACATTTTGAATGTCTGAATCAGTGTGCGTACTTGCAAAACGAAGTAACTTAGAAAGCTTTTCGATATTGGCTGAATCTTCTCCAATACCTTCCTTTAAGACCTGTCCAAACTCATTCCAAAATAATTGATAATCATTTTGTTTGGCTTCCTCTTCATGATTTGCCAACTCTTCCAACATATTTAAAACACGCTTTGTAGAGCTCTCACGAATAAATTTTACATCGCGTGACTCCTGCAATATTTCTCGAGAAACATTGAGTGGTAAATCTGCTGAATCAATCACCCCTGATACAAATCGCAGATAAGTAGGCATTAGCTGCTCAGAGTCTTCCATAATAAAGACCCTTTTTACATATAACTTAATCCCACTTCGCTTAGATCTATCCCATAAATCAAATGAAGCCTTTTTAGGAATAAAGAGAAGTTGAGTGAATTCACTTCTACCTTCCACACGATTGTGTGAATAACTCAGTGGACTTTCAAAATCTCGTGAAATGCTTTTATAAAATTCTTGGTACTGCTCTTCAGTAATGTCAGACTTATTTCTTGCCCATAAAGCACTAGCTTCATTAACATTCTCAAGTTCAGTCGAGGTTACCTGCTCCTTTTTATCTTGATCCCACTCTTCTTTATACATTTGAATTGGAATAGAAATATGATCAGAATACTTCTGAATGACGGATTTTAATTTCCAAGTCGATAAGAATTCGTCTTCACCTTCTTTCAGATGTAAGGTAATTGCCGTTCCTCTTCCAGGTTTTGAGATTTCTTCAATCGTAAAATCTCCTGCACCTGCAGATTCCCAACGAACTCCCTGCTCTGGTGCAAGGCCAGCTCTTCGCGTTTCCACACTAAGTCGGTCAGCCACAATGAATCCCGAATAAAAACCAACACCAAACTGACCGATTAAGGAAGCATCTTTTTGCTGATCCCCAGAAAGCTTGGAAAAAAATTCTTTGGTACCTGATTTAGCAATCGTTCCCAAGTTGGAAATTACTTCCTCCCGACTCATACCAATACCGTTGTCAGCAATCGTGATCGTTCTTGCGTCCTTATCAAAACTCACTTGAATATGTAATTCAGAATCGTTCTCATAAAGTCCCGCTTGGTTGATCGCTTCAAAACGTAATTTATCAGCGGCATCAGAAGCGTTAGAGATTAATTCTCTTAAAAATATCTCCTTGTTAGAGTACAAAGAGTGAATCATCAAATGCAGTAATTGTTTAATTTCCGCTTGGAAATCAAGGGTTTGCTTTTCGGCAGTCGTCATTTTGTTCCTTTTGAGTGTCGAATATTAAAAAATAAAAATATGTATGAATCTAACTTAAGGGCAATTTTGGAGATTTCAAGAGGCTTTTTTAGCTTTTGTATTGTTATCGGTTGGCGCTTTTTAAAATCTGCTTTTGAGGGGATTTCGTTTAAACTCATTTGATACTCAATAAATACTAAAAAATCAAAAACATAATATCTGTGGAGAAGAAGTATGCATGTCGTCATTGCTGATGATTATCAAAATTGTGTCAAAGATTTAAAGTGTTTTAAAACGCTTTCTGACCATCATGTTGAACTGATGGTGCAACCGAGTAAAACATCCGCTGAACTTGTTGAACGGTTTTATCCGGCTGATGTGATTGTGGTCGTTCGAGAGCGTATTTCTATCACAGAAGAACTCCTTGAACAACTTCCAAACCTAAAACTGATTGCTCTGGTTGGTCGAAGTAGTAAATATATCGATTATGCGGCATGTACCAAACGCGGTATAGCCGTCACTCATGGTATTTCAGGTTCGCATATTGCTCCAGCAGAATGTGCGTTGGCATTAATGTTGTCAGCTAGACGAAATGTAGTTCTTGAAGCGGCTCGAATGAAAGCGGGACTATTTCCCATCACACTTTCACATCGTCTTAGTGGATCAACTTTAGGTATTTATGGTTTAGGCGATATTGGAGAATTGGTGGCAAAGGGGGCCGCTGGGTTAGGAATGAATATCCTCATTTGGGGACGGCAGGGCTCGCTTGATCGAGCGAAGGAATTGGGTTACGAGCCAGCAAAATCTCGGGAAGATTTTTTTTCGCGCTCAGACATCATTAGTCTTCATCTACGCTATAACAAGGATACGCTTGGTATCGTCAAGCAATCTGATTTGATGATGATGAAAGAAACAGCCCTATTAATCAATACTGCACGAGCCGAGTTAATTGAAAGTGGAGCCCTTGAAGCGGCTTTAACCTCTGGACACCCTGGCTATGCAGCTGTTGATGTCTACGAAAACGAGCCGATCCTAGATGGTAATCATCCTCTTTTAAAAATGGATAATGTGATTTGTCTTCCCCACCTTGGTTGGGCTGATCATGATACCTTTGAACTTTATTTTGGCGAGGCATTCGAACAGGTTGATCGATTTGTCAAAGGCCAAACTTTACGACTTTTGAACCCTGATGTTGTGCTTCAAAAATAAATGCTAATCTCATATCACGATAAGAAACCTTCATTATGATTAAATTATGTAGAGTCATTGGATATACTTTTTTTATAAGTTTGTATTTAATTACCTTTACCTCTTTTAGTTCTGCGCAGTCATACCCAAATCGAACGGTAAAAATCATTGTTGCTCAAGCTGCAGGAGCTTCGCCTGATGTTGTTGCTAGAGCTCTTGCCACGAAGTTATCTGACCTATGGAAAGTTCCTGTTATTGTTGAAAATAAGCCAGGCGCAAATGGTAATCTTGGGATGGATTTAGTAGCTAAGTCACCAGCTGATGGCTACACCCTCGGTCTAGTTGTGCCTAGCGTGATGGTGATCAATCCGTTCGTATACAAAAATATGCCGTTTAAACCACTTGAGGATCTTGCGCCAATCACTCAAGTCACAGCAATTATTTTTTCATTAGTCGTTAATCCGCAACGCCCCTATCAATCGGTGGATGAAATCATTGCTTATGCCAAAAAACATCCTGGTGAAATAAATTACAGCTCTGCAGGGGTGGGTAACCTGCAACATTTAGCTGGCGAACTTTTTTCCTCTAGCGCTGGCATCAAAATGAACCATATTCCTAATAAAGGAGATTCTGCAGCAATGGTTGATGTGATGGGTGGGCAAACAGATTTGATGTTTGTTCCACTTCCTTCGGCCATCAACCAAATCAAGGCTGGAAAACTTAATTTAATCGCCTTGCCCAGTAAAAAAAGAGTGGCGCAATTCCCAAATATCCCATTGATGAGTGAATTAGGACAATCCGAAGTCTTGATTGAAGGTTGGACAGGGCTCGTGGCTCCAGCCGGAACCCCAGATCACATATTGGATGATGTGCAAAAAGCCATTCGTCAAATTGTGGTGGAGCAAAATACAAAACAGTCGATTGAATCTCAAGGATTTGAGGTGATTGCATCCACCCCGAAAGAATTCAAACAATTTTTGAAGTTAGAATCATCAAAGTGGGGTAATGTGATTCAAAAATCAGGCATTAATTTAAGTAACTAAACGTATTTCATTTCAAGGATCTAAGCATGAAGCTACGTATTTTTCTATTATCACTTTTCAGTCTTGCAATTTTTCCAAGTTTTGCAGATGAGTATCCCAATAAACCTATCCAATTATTGGTTCCTTTCGCTCCAGGTGGAACAACAGATATTGTGGCTCGAGTCATTGCAGAACCACTTTCTAAAATCCTTGGAAATAGTGTAATTGTTGTTAACCGTCCCGGTGGTGGTGGCGTGGTGGGCGCAAGTGAGGTGGCAAGAGCTAATCCGGATGGCTATACTCTAGGCATCGCAACCGTCTCAACCACAGCAGCAAATCCAGCGATTAATCCCAAAACTCCGTATAACCCATTAGTTGATTTCACCCCTGTCTCGAATATCGCAGCAACCCCAAATATCATTGCTATACATCCTTCATTTCCAGCAAGAGATTACAAAAGTTTTATCGCTGAGCTTAAAAAAAATCCAACCAAGTATTCTTATGCTTCCTCTGGGACGGGGGGAATCGGACACCTACAAATGGAGCTTTTTAAAAATATTGCCAATGTCTCGGTGACACACATTCCTTATAAAGGTGCGGGACCTGCTCTCAATGATGTTGTTGCTGGTCAAGTTCCTGTCATTTTTGACAATATGCCTTCGACATATCCCTTTGTAAAAGATAATCGACTAGTACCCATTGTCGTGGCGGCGCCTCAGCGACTAAAAGACTTGCCTACTGTTCCTACCTTTGCTGAGGTTGGTGCTGAACCTGTTAATCGCATGGCTTATTACGGCATCGTCGGTCCTAAAGGTTTACCAAAAGCCATTGTTGATAAAATCCATTCGGCAGTCAAGCAAGCGACAGAATTACCTGCTGTCAGAAAAAGAATTGAAGATACAGGCTCTTTTGTCATTGCAAACTCACCTGAAGAATTTTCTGCTCAAATTAAAGCAGAGTTAGAGACCTATCAAAAAGTTGTTAGAGAACAAAAGCTTTCTTTAGATAGTAATTAATTTCAATAGATACGAACATTGATGAAACGGCGCCAGTTTTTTAAATTCACAATTAGTGGATTAAGGCGCTTCATTAAAGTGTAAATAGATCAATGAGCGAGAGTTTTAAGTCCCGCTCATCTATTTAGAATAATTATTTTTTGAACCCTAAAATTCCAGTAGCTAATGATCGACTATCTCTTAAAGTCCATCGTCCGGCAAGAACGGTGAAGTAAAACTCTGTTAAATGCCGATTAAAAATATCTGGATCTTCAATATTATTAGTATGTCCTGCTTTTGAGAAAATCACCAAACCAGCACTTGGAATCATTCTCTTCATAAGAAGTGCGGGCTCTAAACAAGGATCATCTTCGTCACCAGTGATTACCAATGTGGGCACAGTAATAGTTTTCATACCATCAACAAGCTCCCATAAAGACGGGCGCATTTTTTGCACGCCTCTCAAGGTATTCGCAGATCCAATCGCTGGATGCTCTTTCATTTGCTCTACAAACTCGGCAAAGCCCCTTGGATCTTTATTTTGGTATTGAACCCTCGTTGGTCCAATGGTGTATTTTTTACCAGCTTCCACGTTGCCCACATCGTCAAATAATTGGGCTGCCGCTTCAACTTCAGCTTGAAAACTTTCTTTTTTGGCTGGCTCTGCACCATAACCACATCCAGCAATGACTAAGGAACTCACACGGTGTGAGTAAGAAATACCCATATGCAAACTAGCAAATCCACCCATCGATAAGCCACAAATATGTGCTTTCTCAACGCCTAAGTGATCCATAATCGCAACGATATCTTTTACAGCGCGTTCTTGAGAATACTGTTTTGGATCCTCAGGAACATCCGATGGTAGATAGCCTCTCGCAGAGTAAGTCACACAACGAAAATATCTTGCAAAATAACGCATCTGATATTCCCAACTCCGCCAATCACCAGCGAATTCGTGAACAAAAATCAAGGTTTGACCAGAGCCTACCTCTTCATAATATAAATTAATTCCATCATCGGTTTTTGCATAAGGCATCTTGATTCTCCTAAATTAGATAACTTTGTTCGTAATAAATGCATTGATTTCTGTATCAGAATAATTCAATTCTTTTAATATTTCTTGAGCATGCTCCCCAAGTTCGGGCGTGGCACTCGTGACTTGAGCTGGTGTTCTAGAAAGCTTAAGGGCTTGATTGACTAACTTCAATTTCCCTAACTTAGGATGGTTAACTTCTGCAACCATATTTTGTGAAATAACCTGCGGGTCTGCAAACACTTCAGCCATGTTATAAATAGGTCCCGTAGGAACTCCCACCTGATTTAAAAGCTCAACCCAATAATTTTTTTCTTGCGTTTTAAATACCTGGATAAAAATCGCATTTAAATCATCACGATTTTTTACGCGCAGTGGTTCAGTAATAAACCGGGGATCCTCTTTTAATTCAGGAGTGCCAATCGCATCACATAAAGCCAACCACATCACTTGACCAGTTGCGGCCACATTAATGTAACCATCTAAACACTCATAACAAGACGTTGGCATACTCGTTGGATGGTCGTTACCAACCTGAACAGGTATCTCACCTTTTTGTAAGTATTTAGCCGCCTGAAAGTCCATCATCGCAACCCCAGCTTGAATCAACGAACTTTGCACCCATTGACCTTGCCCAGAAACTTCTCGCTCCAATAAGGCCGTCAACATACCGCAAGTTGCGATATAACCAGCAGTAATATCGGTAATAGCAACTCCCGCCCTCATCGGCCCTCCACCAGGCTTACCAGTTACCGACATAATGCCGCTCATTCCTTGCGAAATTTGATCAAACATCGGTCTAGCAACATAAGGTCCGTCCTGACCAAAGCCAGAAATAGAGGTCAAAATGATGCGGGGATTAATCGCTTTTAAGGTTTCATAATCAATTCCCAAACGAAATTTAACATCTGGACGAAAATTTTCAACCACAATATCAGCAGTCTTTACCAAGCGGTAAAAGATCTCTTTTGCTTCAGGCTTTTTTAAATCTAAAGTGATCGATCGTGAGTTTCGATGTAAGTTTTGCATATCAAAACTGTGGCGATCACCACTCAGTTGATTGCGCTCGCCACCAGCTGCTGGCTGTTCAATCTTAATCACATCTGCGCCAAAATCGGCAAATTGTTTAGTCGATGTTGGACCAGCCCTAGCACGGGTTAAATCCAAAATACGAAATCTAGATAATGCTGTCATAACAAATCCTCATGGTGTGAAACAAAGTCGATAAAAGCTTTTTCTTGATCATAACTTGGTATGTAATCAAATTCCTTTTTAATACGCTCAATACTCATGGGAGAGCGTAACAATGGTCCAATAACGCCCACATTACAATCTTCTTTTTGCTCACATATCTGATACGTAAATTTAGGAAATTTTTGCTGCAAACTCTCAAGCCAATGATTTAAAGACCAAACTTGACCACTTGCCAAATGATACAAGCCTTCTTGAGAACTGCCTTGATCAAGAATTGAAGCTAAGCCTTTTGCAACGTCAGCGCTATAAATATAATCCGTACCCACAGCATGAAATATCTTTGCGTGCTGATTTTTCTTGGCCATCCAGTACAACTGTAAAGGTAAACTCAAGGTATCTCTCACGCCCGTATCATATTCCCAACGTCCATAAACAAGGCCTAAACGAACAACAGTAACGTTGAGGTCACGGGTAGTGCGGTAGCGTAAGGCAGCCCTTTCAGCGGCAAGCTTACTGATGCCATACATGGTCACTGGCAAAACAGGACTATCAATCTCATCAATGATGGGATCATGCAGGCCCATATGACCAAATATGGAACCTGAACTTAGTTGGATGACTTGTTTGATACGGTGACGTAGCGCACATTCAAAAATCTCGATAGAACCAAGTAGGTTCACTTCAAAAATTTCTTTCGTATTTTGAATTTCCCGAGCTAGCTCGGCAGTGATCGCTGCTGCATGAATGATTTTGGTGATCTGATGGGTGGTACACACCTCGTCTAAGGCCTTTGCATCGCGAACATCACCCTTAAACCATTCATAACGAACTTGTTTTTTTGCAAGCAATTGAATCATTTGTTCTGGCGGAGGTGCTATGGACATTAAAACGATCGGTTTTTGGGCACGAGAAAAATAATCTGCGAGACTCAGCCCAACAAAACCAAATCCACCTGTTACTAATAATGTCATCTTTTGTCTATTTATTTGCACAACATTGAATCAAAAAATTTACTTGAACACAAATATTAAATCAAATAAAGTAACATGGTGTAACATTTGTAAATACAAAACTTCTTGGAGATCAATATGTTCACGAATTTGAAGACTTTAACTAAAGTCAAACAACTGATGTTCATCAGCGTATTAGGGGTTTCCTCTATATCTACCTTTGCTCAAGAAAAAGTGATTCGTATCGGATTACTTTCTCCAATCTCAGGGCCTGGCTCATATTTTGGTGTAATGGGTCGTCAAGGTGTTGATTTGGCGATTGAGCAACTCAATAAAACTGGTGTTAATGGTTATAAATTTGTGGTGGACTATCAAGACTCACAATGTTCCCCACTTGCCGCAACTAATGTTGTGAAAAAGACTCTTGAAGACTTTAAGCCCCATGTTGTTGTTGGAGAAGAGTGTTCAGATGCTACTCTTGCTGTCGCACCGATTTTAGAAGAAGCAAAGGTTCCTCTTTTAAATGCTGGTTCAGCAACCATGAAGTTAACCGAATCTGGCTATAAGTATGCTTTCCGTATTTTCCCGAACGCACGCCAACAAACTGATGGCCTAGCAACTAACGCTGCGAAAAAGATGGGCGCTAAAACAGCGGTTCTCTTGAATGAAAAAACCAATGCTGGTATCGATATTGCTGATACCTTTGAAAAAACCTTTACAGCGAATGGCGGTAAAGTTTTAGCCCGTATCGAGTTTGCTAGAGATGTTAATGACTTTACGGCAATTGCTACCCGCATCGCCTCTTTAGGTCCAGTAGATGTTCTCTTAACTTCTGCATTAGAAGGCCAAACGGTTAAATTATCCCAAGCCCTCGCTCAAGCAGGTATTACCAAAGGTGGTGGTGGTAAAGCAGTGCAAATCGGAACTATTTGGTTACCATGGGGCTTTGATCAAAAAGCAGGTAAAGCATCTCTTGGTTATACAAAGATCGTGCAGTTTGATCCAAATGAAAGTCGCCCAGTGGTTCAAAATTTCGTGAAGGCTTTTAAAGCGAAATATGGTGCTGATTTGGTTCCAACTCACATTAATGCCCATGCTTATGACACTATCGTCATCATTGCTGAAGCTGTTCGACGCGGTGCTAACGATTCAGAATCTATCAAAAATGAATTCTTGAAGATGAAAGATGTTGAAGTTACTACTGGAAAAATTACTTTCGGGCCTGATGGTCAAAATCAGAACTTGTCGGTGATTCACTATGTTGAAACCCAAGCTGATTTCAGTTGGAAAGCATTGAACTGGTAATCGTCTATTGATAACTAGTCTTTAAAAATGCCCTTTGATGAAAACATCTCGGGGCATTTTCATCAGTTTTTTTAAAACAATCATCATTCAACATAGGAATTTATGGGCGATTTCGCAAGCTTAATACTGCAACAATGCATTAACGGTGTTGTAATGGGCTGTCTTTACGTGATGGTTGCGCTTGGTCTTACCTTGATTTATGGGGTAATGAATCAAATTAATTTTGCTCACGCTGACTTTGTAACACTCGGTGCTTTTGCATCCTTCTTTTTTGTGAAATGGATGGGCGGTGGTTACTTATTAAGTATTGGAGTTGCCTTTGTTGCCGGAGGAATACTCGGTTACATCATTAATCTGACGATCTTTGCTCCGCTGCGCGAACGCGGTGACGAGTTAAGGCCTTTAATTGCAACTATCGGAGCTTCTGTGCTTCTAGAAAACGGTGCTCTGGTTGTCTTTGGTCCAATCCCTTATCAATTCGATACACCTTATGGTGATGCTATTCGCATTGGAAAAATATTTTTTACTGAACAAAGTTTGTTAGTCGTTGTTGTTGCATCAGCTGCAATTGCTGGTCTGTATGCATTCATGAAATTCACCTTCACAGGTAAAGCATTACGAGCAATCTCTCAAGATCGTGAAACTGCAGGTTTGATGGGAATCAATCAAGCATATCTAATCATGCTAACCATTGTGATTGCTTCTGCCATGGCGGGCATGGCTGGTGCAATGCTAGGGCCAATCTTAGTATTAACTCCATTCGCAGGTGCATCTGTTGTGGTTAAATCATTCGCAATTGTGATTATTGGTGGGTTCGGAAATATGGAGGGCACCATTATTGCAGGTCTGTTAGTTGGCTTGATTGAAGCGTTTACTACGCAATACTTAGGGTCTGGGGTCATTGATCTTGTCGTGTTTGGTTTACTCTTAGTTATGTTACTCGTCAAACCAACCGGCCTCATCGCTGAAAAGAAAGAAGAAAATGTCTGAGGCTTTGAAGAAAAATTTATCCGTCCCTCGTTGGGTTTGGTACGCCTTAGCAATATTAGTCGTGATCGCTTTGCCAATGTTGGTTGGTGGCTCAGCCTATTGGAAAAGTATCTTAATATCCATTGTTCTAAACATCATGTTAGCCATGTCTTTAAACCTCATTCTAGGTTACACCGGTCAACTTCACTTGGGCCATTCTGCCTTTTATGGTGTTGGTGCCTACGCAACGACCTTACTGATCCAAAAGGCAGGCTTCAATTTTTGGGTAGCGATGGTCACAAGTTCTATGTTGGCTGGTGTTATCGGTATTCTTTTGGCATTCTTTGCTACACGTCTTCGAGGTCATTACTTAGCAATCGCTTCAATGGCTTTTGCCGTTATTTTGTACCAAATATTAATCAATTGGGATAGCATGACTGCAGGCCCTTTAGGGATCTATGGCATCGCTCCACCACCCGCGATGCATATTTTTGGTACCGAAATAAAATTTAGTAATAAAGTAAATTTATTTTATTTAATTAGCACTGTCGCCATTTTAGTATTTATCTTTTTAGATAATATTTTGCGATCACCTATCGGTGAAACCCTCAGAGCCGTTCGTGAAGATGAGGTTTCAGCGGCATCTCTAGGTATCAATACAAAACTTTGGAAAATGTTTTCTTTTGGAGTTGGAGCCGCCATCGCAGGTTTAGCCGGCTCTTTTTATCCAAGTTTCGTTGGTACGCTAGTACCAGACTCATTTATTGTCGTGGAGTCTTTTACATACTTAGCCATGGTCATTGTTGGCGGCGTAGGAACCTTATTAGGGCCAATTATCGGAGCTATCGTTCTAACACTCTTGCCAGAGGTGCTGCGTGGCATCGGCGATGCTAGACTTTTAGTTTATGGGCTTTCTTTAACTCTCGTCGTTCTATTTATGCCTGGGGGAATTTTGCAAGGTATCAAAAAATTAAGTCCCAAAAAGAAATCCTCAACCGCCACCACAAGTTATTCATAACATGTCTGAATATATCCTTGAAGTAGAAAATCTGTGTAAATATTTTGGTGGCGTAAAAGCGGTCGATGGTATTTCATTAAAAATTCCTAAAAATAAAATACAAGCTATTATCGGCCCGAACGGTGCTGGTAAATCAACCACCCTCAATCTTTTATCAGGAACTTATTTTCCAACTGCTGGAAAAATATCTTATCTAGGTAAAGATGTTACAACTCTTGCTCTTCATCAAAGAGTTCATCTTGGTATCGCTAGAACGTTCCAGAAAATTCGCTTATTTAAACAACTCTCCGTTTTAGATAATGTCATTGCAGGCTTTCATATTCATCATCACATTCCTTTTTGGGAATATATTATTCCAGCGTCGGCTTTTAAAAAGGATCGTCTCGAATGTCAGAAAGAAGCCATGGAGCTTCTAGAGTTCGTAGGTCTTGCAAACCGCGCACATGACCGGGCAGGATCCCTAGCCTATGGACAACAACGCTTACTAGAAATTGCGAGGGCTCTTGCTACCCGCCCCCAACTATTTATGCTCGATGAACCCGCGGCTGGTCTAAATGACACTGAAGTTCAATTTTTGATGGATCGACTCATTCAGTTAAAAGAAAAGAATATGACAATTATTGTGGTCGAACATAATATGAAGTTAGTTATGAATGTCGCTGATCAAATTTTTGTGATGGATCATGGCGAGTACTTGTTTGATGGTGCTCCGTCTGATGTTCAATCAAACCCTAAAGTCATCGCGGCATACCTCGGTGCAGATGATGAGGTGAGCTTATGAGTAAACTCATTGAAGCTATCGATCTAGAAATTGCCTATGGTGATGTTGCTGCCTGCCAAAATATTAGTTTTTATGTAGAAGAAGGCGAGATTGTTACCTTCGTAGGTTCCAATGGTGCAGGAAAATCAACTACTATGCGCGCCGTCGCAGGCGCAATGTTCCCGCGTAAAGGAAAAATCCTTTTCGATGGCAAAGATATTACTAGAATGCCTTCATTTGAACGCAATCAAATGGGGATCGCACTTGTTCCAGAAGGACGTCACGTATTTCCTTATTTAACCGTGATGGAGAATCTGGAAATGGGCGGCTATAAGTTCAGAAATGACCGGGTTAAATTTAATTCTTTAGTTGAAAAAATGGTGACGATGTTCCCTAAATTAAAGATGCGGGCCAAACAAAATGCAGGAACATTATCCGGTGGCGAACAACAAATGTTGGTGATTGGGCGTGCATTAATGTCTGAACCACGCTTACTCTGTATGGATGAGCCATCACTCGGTTTGGCGCCGATCATCGTCCAAGATATTTTTAAGACCATTAAAGAAATTAACGCCCAAGGTACTAGCGTCTTATTAGTAGAACAAAATGCGCGCTATGCCTTATCTACCGCCTCTCGTGGCTATGTTTTACAAACAGGCCATATTTTGACGAGTGGCAACTGTAGTGACTTAATCAAAGACCCAAAAATCAAAGAGGCTTATTTAGGTAGTTAATTTATTAGGAGACAAAATGCATAATTATTTAAACAACTATTCCCTAGATAACAAGGTTGCCATCGTAACTGGTGCTGGGCAAGGCATCGGACGAGCCATCGCCATGGCGATGGCTGCGGCAGGAGCAAAAGTTGGATGTTTTGATTTTCAGGTGGAAAATGCAAAGAAAACTGCTGCAGAAATTACTGCTGCTGGTGGACAAGCGATTGGCGTTTATGTCGATGTGAGTAAAGAGGAAGATGTAAAAAAAGCCGTGGCTGAATTAGTTGATCATTATGGCTCTGGTTTACATGTATTACTGAACGGCGCAGCTTATAAAGATCCAAGTGGGACTGTAGAAGAATACGATTTTGTCGAATGGAATAAGGTCCTAGCCGTGAATTTAACTGGCGTCTATCTCGTCAGTAAATACTCAATACCTTACATGAGAAAATCTGGTGGTGGATCAATTATTCATATCGCCTCTCAATTAGGTCGGGTTGGTACAGCCGGCAGATCTGTTTACTGTGCAGTAAAAGGTGCTTTGATTAATTTAGCCAAGGCCATGGCGGTGGATCACTCTGCAGAAGGTATTAGAACTAATACAATTTCTCCTGGCGCTATAGAAACTGATCGTATGCTGCTGCGTTTTGGCACTTTTGAAAATGCTAGAAAAGAATTAGGGCCCCTGCATTTGGTTGGTCGCTTAGGGCAACCAGAAGAAATCGCTATGGCAGCTGTCTATCTCGCGAGTGACGCGTCGAAGTTCATTACAGGATCTGATTTGTTAATCGATGGTGGTTACGCAGCACAATAAGTTTTATTTGTGATGAATCCTTGGAGAGGATAACAAATGCAAATTCATTGGTCCAGGAATGACTACTCTAGCATTCCCTATCATCTGTACCACGACGAATCAATCTATCAAGAAGAGATGGAAAAGATTTTTCGTGGTCCCTGCTGGAATTTTGTAGGCTTTGAAGCAGAAATCCCCAACGTTGGGGACTTTCGAACTTCTTGGATTGGTGATACCCCGATCGTCGTTTCAAGAAATGATGATCGCTCCATTCATGCCTTCATCAATCGTTGTAGCCACCGTGGTGCTCAAATCGTTCGAGAAATTAGCGGTAACGCTCCTCAAGACCATGTTTGTATCTATCATCGCTGGTGCTACTCAAAAGCAGGTGAACTCACTGGTATTCCCTTTAAAAGAGGTCTTAAGGGTGAAGGAGGTATGCCCAAGGACTTTGATATGAAGGCGGCTTCACCAAAAAAACTTCATCTAGCGAATTACCATGGAGTAATCTTTGTTACCTTTTCTGATCATGCTGAGAGCATCGAAGATTATCTAGGTGAATTTGGTCGCAATTTAATTCAACGTTTCATGCATAAGCCTATTAAGATCCTGGGTTATTCTCGCCAGATGGTCAATGGTAACTGGAAACTTTACGCCGAAAATTTAAGAGATACCTACCATGCAAGCTTATTACATGAGTTCTTCGTGACCTATGGTGTAGATCGAGCGACCCAAAAAGGTGGGGTGATGATGGATGAACGTCATCGACATAATATGAATTACGCCTTTGCATCCTCTGATACTCAAGCGGATGCCAATAAAGCCTACGAAAATATTAGCGGGGTTAACCTCGATAGGATGCGGCTCTCTGATAATAAATTACTGAAATATTTTCATGAGTTTGAAGATGGTATGAATTTAGCAGCGCCAACATTCTTCCCCAATGGAATTATTGTACAAATCAATAATAGTTTGGCCGGTCGTCAAATTAGACCGAAAGGACCCGGATCTTTTGAAATATTTCAAACACTATTTGGCTATGAAGATGACTCTGAAGAAATGACGCGCCATCGACTTATTTCAGCCAACTTAGTTGGACCTGCGGGGTTTGTCAGTATGGAGGATGGGGAAGCTATTGAACTCGTTCAAAAGGCCACAAAAAATGATTTAGAGAGCCAAAACATCATGGAGATGGGTGGTCGTGGGGAAATTAAAAATCTGGAGCACCGCATTACCGAAACTCCTGTTCGTGGATTTTGGTCCTATTGGGCGCAACTCATGGGTGTCGAAGCACCGGATGGTGTTCGATGATTGAGATTAACCAACTGCTCGCTGAGTATGGTCTTTTACTCGATGAAGATCGTTTAGAAGAATGGACTGAACTGTTTACCGAAGATGCAAACTACAAAGTCATTACGCGTGAGAATCAACAGTTGAATTTACCTGTTGCAGTGATTTGGTGTGATAACCAAAAGATGATTCTTGATCGTATTCACTCCTACCGTCATGTCAATGAACATAATCTTCATTGGGATCGTCATGTGATCGGCCCCGCGCGTATCAAGTCAATAAGTTCATCTGTATGGCAAGTGCAGGCTAGCTATAGTTTATTCCAAACCAATTTAGAGGGGCGGTCCATTTTGTTTAGTGTTGGCCAATATAATTTTAAAATCATCCAGGAAAATCAAGCTTTGAAAATTCAATTTCTGGAAGTGGTTTCAGACACTGGATCCTTTGAAACTTTATTAGCAACGCCAATTTAATGATGCGTAAATTGATGCGTAAATTTCAATTATTTTTCATGATATGGTTCGTCGGTTTTAGTCAAATCGTATTATCCGCTGACAACTCATCTGCCTACCCTAGCCGCCCAATACATATCATTATTCCTCTTGCCGCAGGGAATTCAATTGATAATGGTGTCAGAATCATTACTCAAAAAATTACACAAAATACCGGTATGCAATTTGTGATCGAATCACTTCCTGGCGCAGCTGGCTCGATTGGGGCAGATAAGGTCGCAAAAGCTGTACCTGATGGCTATACCCTTGGAGTTTTTAACGATAGTATTCTCACCATGGTACCCAATATTCAAACTAAATTACCTTGGGATCCTATCAAGGATTTTATGCCGATTTCCATGGGGGGCAAAATTGAACTAGGGCTCATCATCTCTCCATCAAATCTAGCGAACAATGTGGGTGATCTAATTGCTTATGCAAAGAAAAATCCAGGTAAGTTGAATTATGGCTCTGGTGGTAATGGGAGTCCTCAACATATTGCCATGGCTATGTTGAACTCTCAGGCAGGGACCACCATGACACATGTTCCCTATAAAGGAATTATGCAAGCAGCGGCCGGAGTCGCTGGGGGTGAGGTGGATGTCGCCTTAATCGCTGTCTCTAGCCTTAAAGGCTTAGCCCAGGCGGGGAAGTTAAAGTTTATTGGGGTGGCCACGCAACAACGACTTTCCGCTTTCCCGAATATCCCTACGATCTCTGAGTCAGGATTACCCGGCTTTGAATTCACTGCATGGTTTGCATTTATGGCGCCACAAGGAACACCAAAACCAGTGATTCAATTGCTAAATACCGAAATTAAAAAGGCACTAGCTGATCATGATGTGCGTGAAAAAATGGTGCTACAGGGCCTTAACCCTTCAGCAAATACTCCTGAAGAATTAAGTAAATTAATTAATTCTCAAATATCGAGCTATGGAAGTTTAATTAAAAAAATGGGGCTAGAAGCGGATTAGAAATTAGACGCCTTCAACAATAAATGCATTAAATTCGCAAGCACCAATTCTTTTTTCTTTAGCCATTAAGTATTCGGGAGACTCAAAAAAAGCTTTTGCAGTTTCTTTATCTTTAAATTCTGTAATCACCACTCTTTGATGCGGCATAACCCCTTCTACGACCTCTAAGCCACCACCTCTTGTGACAAATTTTGCCCCATATTTTTCTCCAGCAGCTGCGGTAAGCCCAGCATATTCTTTAAATTTTTCTGGGTTTGTTACCGTGATAAGTGATACTAAATAAGCTGCCATACTTCCTCCATGTAAATTTTTAAAATAAATCAGGCCACTTTGTCTTAACTTGATTCTCTAATTCCTCACTAACGTCTACCACTTGAGGAAAACTATTCAGAAACTCAAATGGTCTACAAGCATCAATAATTGCTTTCGAAGCAAAGGGCGCCTTTGATGATTGGGTAATACTCATCGGGTCACTTTGTGAACCAACTCCGCGTTGAATAAAGTCAATATCATTGATGGGATCAGAGCGCGTTGCTACAGCCCACATAACCTCACTGAGGTTCGATGGATCGATATCTTCATCAACCACTACAGAGTACCGAGACATATATGCGCCAACGCCACATTGACTTAAGATATGCCCTGCTTGTCTTGCATGGCCAGCATATTTTTGCTTAATAGAGATCACATTAAACATCCTAGAACCACCAATTTCATGCGCCCATACACTTTGTACATTGGGTACTCCAGCAGAAACGATGGAATTAAATAACAATGCAGATCGCATGACGGATTTAGAATATGAATAATCGTTAGGGGGTTTAGATGGCGGACTACCTAAAATAATGGGTTGATTTCTGAAGTAAATTTTTTCCACAGTCACTACTGCTGCCATAGATACGTCGGAAGTGTAATATCCTAAAAATTCTCCAAAGGGTCCTTCAGGTGCTTGATCTCCCGGATATACCCATCCTTCTAAAACAATCTCTGCAGCGCTCGGAAATGGAAGCCCTGTTAAGTCGCCATGAACAACCGAGATGGGTTGATGAAGTATTGCGCCAATGTAATTAAATTCCGAAACCTCAAATGGAACTTCAATACCAGAAATTAAATAATTTAATGGGTCTGCGCCCAAAATAATGGCAACTGGAAATGGTTTTTTTGCTGCAATATATTTGGTGTGTTGAATATTGGCATGCTTACCAGGAATGATCATTAAACCAACCTTGTTTTTATCATGTAACATCACACGATAAGTACCAACATTGACCCAATCTGTCTCAAGGTCTTTGGTGACAACAGAACAGCCTGTGCCAATGTATTTCCCACCATCTTTCTCATTCCAGAGAACCGCCGGAAAATGGTGTAAATCAACATCGTCACCTACCATGGTATTTTCTAATACTGGACCTTGTTTGACATCAACTGGATCAAATTCTTTTGTATGGGACTGCCAATATGCTGGCTTGTCCCTTAAAGATTGAATTAAGTCTTGATGAGTTTGCGGACTTGGCAAGCGTAAGATATTGGCTAATCTTTTTTTACTTCCAGTAGAGCAAGTTAATACTCGGTAACCTTTAGAATATCCTACAATTTCATCAAATAAGATTGCCTTATGGTTCTCTTTTTTGACGTTGAGTTGGCTGATAGCGCCAATTTCTAATTCAGGATGAGCTCCAAAACAATGCTCGAGCTCGCCAATCTCCTCAATGTGCTCAAGCCAAACTCTTAAATCTAAAGGATTACCAGTCTTACTCATGAATTCGCAAGTACGTGCTGAGCAATTTCTAAACGTGTACCAATCCATACATCAGTTGCATTGGCTGCAGCTTGAATAATTTTTTCGTAAAAATATGCTCCGCGTGGTCTACCAAAAATATGGGCATGACTCGTGACATCAATGATGCAAACTTCATCTTGCTCTCTGGCAATATCGAGGTTTTGTAAAAATGACTGCAGCATTAACTCTGGAGGATTACCGAATTTCATGAATGGCATATCGTTCACATCAGTGCCCAATGGAATGGCCACGATTTTTTTATCGCCAAATGTTTGCACATAAGGCAAATCAGAATCAAAGACATCTCCATGCCATACATAACCAGCCTGTGCTAAAAATTGAGCTGATTTAGCACTAGGAGTTCCACGAGGACTTAACCATCCTTTTATTGGAAAACCAGCTGCTTCACCTAATAATTTTGAACAGCGTTCAATATTTTTTTTCTCATCTTCTTCCGATAACATCACAGGAATAACATCCATCGCATAAGAGTGCGAAAGTATCTCGTGACCACCTTGAGCTATTGCCTTGACTGCTTCAGGATGACGCTCAGCAATAACGCCATTGACCATCATGCTGGACTTGGCACCATGTTTAGCAAAACTATCTAATAAGCGATAAATACCTTTTTTAGGTCCATATGACGCCCACGATATAGCCATATTATCCAATAGTCCTGCAGGCAAGGGATTACCCATCGGACTGATACCTGGAGCTTTTCCATCGGACCATGCCTCTAAACAAACATTGAACACCACTGCAATTTTTTTATTTTTTGGCCACAACAAAGTATCTTTTTGCACAAAAATCTCCTCTTTTATATTAACTATTGTTCAACGTGAACATTCATGGTTTTAATCATTTTAGATGTTTTACTGATGTCAGTACGAACCATCTCATCAAATTCTTTGGCGGTATTACCAACAGGCATATAACCCATTCCTAAAATCTTTTCTTGCATCTCTTTCGTCTTTAACAAGGCACTAATTTCATGATTCATACTATTCACAATTTGACTGGAAGTTCCTTTAGGGGCAACAATTCCTAACCAAATGTCATAGGTACAATCCCCCATCCCTAGCTCTGCTAATGTTGGTATGTCGGAATACCCAGGCCATCTATCTGCAGAAGAAACTGCAATAGCGCGTAACTTACCAGATTTAATATAAGGTCCCAGCGAAGCTAATGAAGACATCACTAATGGAATATGGCCCGCTACTGCATCAAAGACTGCTGGAGCCCCACCTTTGTATGGCACATGTTCATATTTAGCACCCGTAATTGGCTTTAAACATTCGCCAACAAGATGCGCCGCACTCCCTACACCAATTGATCCATAATTGATCGCTCGAGTATGGGAGTTTGCAATCAAATCTTTCATGGAGTGAATCGGTTCTTGAGGATGAACAGCAATGACTGTTGGACCACGCGCCACTTGCACAACTGGAACTAAGTCTGTCAATGTAGCGTATCCAGCATCTTTATAGATAAATGGATTAATCGTATGATTGTTGGAGGTCATCAAAAAAGTTAACCCATCTGGTTTTGAACCTGAAACAAATTTCGACGCAATATTCCCCCCAGCACCAGGCTTATTTTCTACAACAACATTTTTATTTAATGCTGGGCCTAATTTTTCGGCAACAATACGTGCGGCCTGATCGGCAGCTCCACCTGCAGCAGTAATCACAATTAATTTAATCGTGTCGCCTGGAGCTTGTGCACAAACGATTCCTGTAAAAGATAAGCTTAGAATTAAAGCCCACGTTTTCAGAGAGGTACTGATAGTTGATATATTCATTTGTCGTCCCTGTCGTTGTCGTATTTTATAAATCTTTACTAATTACCTAATGTTGTATTTATCGATTTTGCTATTGGCGCCCACTGAGTAATCTCTTTTTGGTAAAACGCAGTAAATGCTTCAGGACTCATTTCCGTTACTTCAGAAATGCCTTCACTACTTAAATACTCTTTAGAGTCTTTTTCTCTCAATGCTTTAATAACCTCTTCATTGATTCTTTTCACAATTTGCGGATTCACTCCAGAAGGCCCTGATAAGCCTGACCAATTGTAGGTAGTCAATGAAGGATATCCTAACTCATTAAAAGTAGGTACTTGCGGATAATCTATCAAGCGATTATTTGACGTAATTGCCAAAGCTTTCAATTTGCCAGCTTTTAAATTAGCAGCAGCCGTCGTTAAAGTTAAAAAACCAACTTGCACATGCCCACTAATTAGATCTAATAAAGCAGGGCCACCCCCCTTATAAGAAATATGAACTAAATTGGCGCCAGTCTTTAATTTAAACAACTCACCCATTAAATTATTATGAGTTCCTGAACCCGGAGATGCATAACTTAATCCACCAGATGTCTTATTGGCAAGCTCAATAAGATCTTTAATACTTTTTACAGAAAGACTTGGATGAATCACCACTACAAGGGGTGGTCCACCTAAATTAGCTATATGTGTAAAACTTTTCATGGAATCAAAAGGCGTATTGGCTAAATTTGGTGTAATCACATGCGAGGCCATCCCAGAGGCCACGAGTGTATATCCATCTGGCGCTGATTTAGCAACCAAATCGGATCCAATCATGCCTCCAGCACCAGGATGATTTTCTACGATAAAAGGACTTTTAAATTGATTGGTTAATTTATTAGCAATAAAACGAGCTAAGGTGTCGGTTACCCCTCCTGCAGCCCAAGGAACAATAATTTTGACAGGTTTGTTCGGCCAATTATTTTGCGCAAATAAAGCACTGCTAAAAAGAATGAAGGGTAGTAAAAATATACACTTCTTTACTACATTCAAGACATTCATTATTTAACCTTCTTAAAACGGCTTATATCCCAAAGCGGCTCTAAATCGATTTTTGATATACACGCCATCTCGTGCAGGTAAAGCCTTAGGATATTCCTCAGCCTTAATAAATACATTTGCCAAACCAGATCCATTGCGAGCATTAACATGCTGAGCAATTTGCGCAACCCCTGACATGTCACGTACTTGAAAACCCCAATCTAAACTACAAGCTTGGGCAACTCCGACCAAGTCCGTTCCTAAAGATGTATGACTTAATTGCATACCAGTCTCAGCATAGTGACCATTATCTAGAACAACAATGCTTAAATTTTTAATTTTTTGCGCTCCTATACTCGCAAGACTTCCTAGTCCCATGAGTTGTTCGCCATCTCCCGTAATGACTAATACTGATTTTTTCGGTTGTGCTAAGGCAAGTCCTAAAGCTAATGCTGCGGCTCCACCCATTGCACCCCAAAGATAAAAGTTTTGATCACGATCTTCAGCTGCAAATACATCATAAGACGGCGAACCGAGACCAGTAACAATTAATGCATCTGGACATGCCGCCATCAGTTCTTTAACAAATACACGGCGATCTATATCGCCTTGGTGAGAGTTAATCAAGTTCATTTAACACCCCATTTCTTACGGCCTATTAGGCTCTGTGATAATAATATTGCTACAGCGTCTCCTCCTTCAAATGCAGCGTCAAAGCCTGCACTCACTACCTCTGCTACGGACTCTGGTCGATCTGCCCGGAGCACGTTAATACCCATCATTTCAAATGCCTCTTCTGTCGCACGACCCATCGGAGTCTGCCACTGATTAAATTCTGCCCACTCACCACGCATAGTGACTAAGGTTAAAAAAGGGAACCGACAGTTATTGATGATTGAAAACATGTTCACGCAGTTTCCTACTCCGCTACTTTGCATGAGTAAAACCGCCCTTTGACCACCTAACCAAGCACCGCAAACACTAGCAACACCATCCTCTTCAGTAGTGACAGGCACGCCATGCATCTCTTTATCGGCTAAAACATGACGTATGACCTGCGCATGACCAGCATCTGGCACATAAGCTACTTGACTTACGCCTCCAGCTTTGAATATTTGAAAGATTTCATCCTTCCAAGGATGTATCAAGGATTGTTCTTTTGCGTCCATTTTTGACCCCGTATTAAATCAAGTTTGAAGTATTACTGAACCAAATCTATCCGTCCAATAGAAAAAAATAAGATGCGCTATCCAATTTCGACATAATGACCTGTCTTAAGACAAGAAAGCTTAAAATATGTCTCACAATTCAATGAATTAGAGGCTATCTTTGGAAATCAAGCAATTACGTACTTTTTTAGCTGTTGCTGCCTGCGGAAGCGTGACACGCGCTGCTGAAAAATTACATATCGTCCAACCCGCTTTATCTAGACAAATACAAATGCTGGAAGATGATTTGGGTACACCTTTATTTCAACGAATGGGCCATGGTATGCAACTCACCGAAGCCGGTCACCTTTTAGTTGTAAGGGCCAAAAAAGCCCTTCAAGAGCTAGAATTAGCAAAACAAGAAATTTCTGCTTCACCAGAATCGATCACTGGGACGGTTGTTGTAGGTCTCTTACCAAGCGTCAGTGATCTATTAGCTGGGAAACTCATTCAGTCTTTAAAAATACAATATCCAAAGCTCTCCATTCGGATCTTAGTAGGTTACGTTGGCTATTTACAAGAGTGGCTGGCTAAAGATGAGGTCGATATCGCTTTACTATATGCTCATCAAGCCTCGCCCTCCATCGAGATTACTCCCTTATTAAACGAGAAACTCTATGTGGTTGGGCCAAGCTCAGCAAATTTAAGGCTGGATCAACCCATCTCTTTAAAAGATCTTAAAAAACACTCTTTTATTATGCCAACCCACCCACATGGTCTAAGAATTCTTCTAGATCATGCATGTGGCGTCTCTGGAGTAGAACTGAACATTACTGCAGAAACCAACTCGATGGATACGCAGAAAAGTCTTGTCGCAGCAGGGGTTGGGTTCACCATCTTGCCAGGAGTCGTCTTGTTCGATGATATCCAACAAAATAAGTTATCAGCAGCACCAATTATTGATCCTGAGATCAACCGCCAAATTTCATTAGCACTTTCTGTGACGCGTCATCCAAGCCTTGCTGTTCGAAGAGTAGTTGATGAGCTGAAAACAATTATCCAACAATCAGTTTCTAATAATGATTGGCCTGGTGCTAGCTTAATTAATACGCAAAACTTAGAGTAAACCCTAGTTGGGTTAGCTATGCCTGAATTTGATAGCATCGAATGTCGATTAGCATTAGACTTGCACACCTTTCTTCCATAGAATATCAAGATTATAAAAAAGACGATCGATGTACTCACCCACTATTTTGCAAAGCTTAAAATGATATTAAACGGTGAAATTGAAGTTTCAGCCAGTAGAGAGGCTGTTTTTAATAAGTTAAACGATGTACCATTCTTTGCGTCATGTATCGATGGAGTCAGTGATCTGGAAAAAATTTCAGAAACGCAATACAAAGCAACTCTGACGACTAAAGTGGCTTATATTCAATTTAAATTTCTTGTCCAGGTTGAAATTACGGAAAATATCTTTCCCGAAAAAATTACCGCTAAAACTGAGGGTAATCCAATCGGGATGATTGGCAGACTATTAGCAATCTCTTCGGCCACTTTAGTAGAAAAAAATAATCAAACGATGATTCAATATTCGATTGATTTAAAACTAACCGGCAAGCTTGGTGGGATGGGTCAGCCCGTCTTGCGATCCAAAACGAAAGAACTAGAACAACAGTTCGCCAAAAATCTTCAAGCAGCTTTTACTAACGTTTGATCTTAGGGCTCATATGAAACCATTTGAACTTCACACCCCTCAATCTGTTGAACAAGCCATCCAATATTTAGAGAATGCAAACTCACTCATCAAACCGATGTCCGGTGGCACAGCATTAATGCTAATGATGAAAAGTGGTGTCTATGAACCCGAAGCACTAGTGAGTCTTTCAAAAGTGCCTTCTTTGCATGGTATTTCTTTAGATTCCAATCAAAACTTGCAGATTCAAGCCCTCACTACTCTGAGCGAAATCGAACACTCACCAATCGTTAAAGAATATTTTTTGGTTATCAACCAATCCATGAAAAAACTTGCGAATGTTCGAGTACGGAATGTGGCGTGTATTGGTGGTGCTTTAGCACATGGGGATCCACATATGGATATGCCTCCACTAATGACTGCTTTAGGCGCGACTGTACATATTCGTAGTGCGTCTGGCGCAAGAAGCTTATCGATAGAAAATTTTTATCTCGGATATTACACAACCTTATTAAAGGAAGATGAAATCATCGAGTCAATTACCGTTCCCTCCATAAAAAACCGGTATTGCCTATATTTAAAATGTACAACTCGTTCTGCTGATGATTGGCCTACTTTAGGTGTTGCTGTGAATTTGGGATTAACCAATAATCACTTTGATTCCTCTAAAGTCGTCTTGAGTGCTGTAGTGCAAACACCAACTCGTTTATTTGAAGTAGAAAAGCTTTTAGATGGAAAAACTCCGAGCGAGTCTTTATTCATTGAAGCCGGCGAAATCGCTGCAAACCAAGTAGATCCAGAAGATGATGCTCGAGGTTCAGCGGTCTATAAAAAACAACTTATTAAAGTCTATGTCCGTCGTGCTATTCAAAACAGTATGCAAGGAAAGGTTCAATCATGACAACATCACATAAGGAATTTGGTCGATCAATTCCTAGGCTAGAATCTCGCCAAAAGGTTTCTGGTACTGCTGAGTACATGCATCATTTCACAGCCCCTGGAATGCTCTACGGAAAAATTTTTCGTAGCACTGTTGCCCATGGAAAAATTATTCAAATTAATACGGATGCAGCCAAATCCTATCCAGGCGTTCATAGCGTCATTACTGGAGAAGATATTAAAAAAGTCATCCCTAGTCCATACTACGGACCAGCATTCCTTGACCAACCGATCCTTGCACTCGAAAAAGTTCATTTTATTGGTGAAGCGGTTGCAGTAGTTCTCTCGCATGACCCTCACATTGCAGAAGCTGCATGTCAATTAATTGATGCCGAATATGAAGAATTGGAGGCAGTATTCGATGAGGTTGAGGCGCTTACTTCTGCCGCAATCGTGCATGATGAACTGAAGCCTTCTGGAACTTTCCCAGATTTAAAGCATTTGGTAGGTCGTAAAAATACCAATTTAGCATTAGATTTTCATCTGAAATATGGTAATACTGAGGATGGTTTTGCTAAAGCTGACCGTGTTTTTGAACATACCTTTAATACTCAGCAAGCGATGCATACTCCATTAGAACCGATGGTTTCTATTGCGGTTCCTGGAGATCAACTCATCACGATTCATAGCGCAACTCAAATGCCTTCTTTCGTTCGCTTAGAAATTGCACGTCTTCTTGGGTGGCATGAAAATCAAGTGCGCGTCAAGAGTGCGCATTTAGGTGGGGGTTATGGGGCTAAAGTCTATATTAAGGTTGAAGCGCTTGTAACCGCTTTAGCTCTTATCACTAAAGTGCCTGTGAAGATCTCCTTAACCATGGAAGAACAGTTCTACACTATCAGCAAACATGCTACGACTTTTAAAATGAAAAGTGGTGTCGATGCATCAGGACGTATCATCGCTCGTGACTGTAAGGTGTATTGGAATGGCGGGGCTTATGCCGACATTGGACCTCGGGTTGCGCAAAAATCAGGCTTTACTGCGGCAGGTCCTTACGATATTGAAAATGTCTCAGTCGACTCTTTCGAAATTTATACAAATCGTCCGCCAGCCGGTGCTCTTCGTGGTTTTGGAATCCCACAACTAGTATGGGCTTATGAATGCCATACCGATATATTGGCCCACGAACTAAAGATGGATCCTATAGCATTTAGAAAACTCAATCTTTTACGTAATGGGGCAAAACAAGCGACCGGAACAGTCATGACCCATATGGAGTCGGATCAAGTTTTAGAGACACTCTCTCAAAAAATGAATTGGGATAAAAACTTTGATCGTGGTACAGGAACTATCCGAAAAGGTAGAGGAATCGCCATTGGATTTAAAGCTTCTGTGTCCCCAACGACCTCCATTGCACTCATCACAATTCATGGAGATGGGACTTGCCAACTATCCATGAGTACCGTTGATATGGGACAAGGTTCAGATACCGGCATGGCACAAATTGCTGCGCAAACTCTCGGTATCCCAACAGAAAAAATTAAAGTGATCCGACCCGATACTGACATTACACCTTATGACATGGGCACGCTAGGATCGCGTTCTACTTTTCATATGGGGAATGCCGTCAAACTAGCGGCTCAAGATGCTTTAGAAAAATTAAAGATCATGGCGAAAAAAGCAGGTCTAGATGATTCTATCAACCATCAACCAAGTGTCGTTTTAGTGAAAACTTATGGGATGCAAGCGGGTACCGTCGTCGGCTTTGGAAGCTATAAGCCTTCATACGTTCCTACAGATCCGGCGACGGGTGCATCAAGTAACGTTACACCATTTTGGATGGTGGGTGGTAGTGGAGTCGAAGTTGAGGTGGATACTGAAACCGGTCATGTATATATCACTAATATGATTAATGTGGCAGATGCAGGTGAACTGGTCAATCCGAAAATAGCTACAACACAAATATCAGGGGCGGCAATCATGCAATGTGGATTTACCTTTACTGAAGAAATGCTTTTTGATGAAGGTCAATTAACGAATGCATCTTTTGCTGATTACAAAATTCCAGGGATACATGATGTCAACTTCCCCATAGAAAATATTTGTATTACCTCTACACACCAAGAAGGTCCATATGGTGCAAAAGGTATTGGAGAAACTGGTACGTTCGGAGTTTCTCCCGCTGTATCTAACGCAATATTTGATGCTGTAGGCGTTCGCATTACAAGCCTTCCCATCACACCAGAAAAAGTTTTTCAAGCATTATTAGAAAAAAATAAAGGCTAATTTTATGACGACTAGCAAAACGATTTCATTTCATCTGAACGGCAAACCAATCACAATTGAAGTAGGTAATCATATCAATGCTGTTGAACTGTTAAATCAATTTCAATTAAAAGGCGCTCGGGAGAGTTGTGCACAAGGACTCTGTGGTGCATGTACGATTTTAGTTGACGAACTTGCGGTATCTGGATGTTTAACTCCAGCAGTGATGCTCGATGGCAAATCAGTAAAAACAGTTGAAAGTCTTAGCGGCATCAATGAGAAACTACACCCTATCCAAGAAGCATTCATCGATCAAGGCGCTTTTCAATGTGGCTTTTGTACCCCTGGTTTTGTGATGATGACCAAACATCTCTTAGACCTCATACCAAATCCAAGCGATGAGGAAATTCGTGACTTCTTTGCAGGCAATCTTTGCCGCTGTGGAACATATCCAGAAATCATCGCAGCAGTTCATCAAGCAGCGCAATCACTATCCCACTCTTCTTAGGTTTCATGATGCAAACATATGATCTTTTTATTGGCGGAAAATCAACTCCTTCTTCATCAGGTAAATATTTTGATAGCTTCAATCCCTTCACGGGAGAGGTTTGGGCAAAAGTAGCTCAAGGAAATGCTCAAGATGTTGATGCTGCAGTTGAAGTTGCTCATCAGGCTTTTACAGAGGGCGCATGGGCTAACATGACAGCAACCCAACGTGGCTTATTAATTCATAAATTAGGCGACCTGGTTGCACGCGATGCGAAAGAGTTAGCAACAATTGAAGTTCAAGATAACGGCAAACTTTTTGCAGAAATGTTTGGTCAATTAAATTATATTCCGCAGTGGTTTTATTATTATGGTGGTCTCGCAGACAAAATTGAAGGTTCAGTTATTCCGCTGGACAAAAAAGGTTTCTTTAGCTTTACACGTAAAGAAGCACTTGGGGTAGTTGCAGTCATCACCCCCTGGAATTCTCCATTAATGTTGACAGCTTGGAAAATTGCTCCAGCTCTAGCCGCAGGATGTACTGTTGTCATCAAACCATCTGAATTTACATCAGCCTCCGTACTACATTTTGTAAAACTTTTTGAAGAAGCAGGATTTCCACCAGGGGTAGTCAATGTCGTTACAGGCTTTGGAAAAGACGTAGGCACTCCCTTAGTCGAGCATCCCTTAGTCAGAAAAATTACTTTTACGGGATCAGATACAACTGGAAAATTAATTAACCAACAAGCTGCCGCTCATCTAAAACACATTAGCCTTGAGCTTGGTGGTAAATCGCCTAATATTATTTTTGAAGATGCCAATATCGAAGATGCTGTGAATGGAGCTGTTGCGGGTATTTTTGCAGCTACAGGACAAACCTGTATCGCTGGGTCACGCTTATTAGTTCAAGAGTCCATCTATAGTGAAGTCGTTGAAAAACTAGTAGCACTCGCTAAAACTGCAAAAATGGGCGATCCGATGAGTAGTGAAACCCAAATTGGTCCAGTGACGACGCGTCCTCAATTCGAGAAAATTCTAAGCTATATTGATATTGCCAAAAATGAAGGTGCCCAATTACTCATGGGAGGAACTGCGGCTGCGCGTCCAGAATGTGGTAGTGGCTGGTTTGTTGAGCCAACGATTTTTGGTCAAGTTGACAATAGTATGCGGATCGCTCAAGAAGAGGTCTTTGGGCCTGTTCTTTCTATTATACGATTTAAGGATGAGGCTGAGGCTGTCAAAATTGCAAATGATACGAAATTCGGTTTAGGCGCCGGAGTCTGGACAAAAGATATTGGTCGTGCATTTCGAATGTCTGAAAAAATAAAATCAGGAACTGTCTGGGTCAATACCTACAGAGCTGTTAGCTTTATGGCTCCGTTTGGAGGGTTTAAAGATTCTGGTTTGGGCCGAGAAAATGGTATCGAGGCTATTCAGTCGTATTTACAAACAAAATGTGTTTGGGTGAATACTGGCGCCCCTAGTGCCAACCCATTCACAATGCGTTAACTCTATATTTTCTCATTCCTGTGATGACTCTTCCTCTTCGTATGACTGAGCTTCAAGCTCAAATTCATGAAGCAAAATTAAACCCAGAAGAAGTTCTAAAAGAACAGTATTCTCAATTAAAGGATCTTGATCAGCAGTTTCATCCCGTCGTTAAAACTTTCCCTCCTCAGGTCGGCTGTCAAGGACCACTTCATGGAATCGGTTTTGTTCATAAGGATTTATTTAATCTACTAGGTCGTGAACCAGGGTTTGGTCATGATGCTGGAAAATTAAATCAAGATATCGAAACTTCATCTGTCATTCGAAGGCTCGAAGCAGCAGGTGCTTCTTACCTGGCAGCCCTAGTGATGGCCCCCTATGCTTGTGGTGCTACTTCACAAAACCCTCACTTTCCACGATGCATTAATCCATTGAATGAAAATTATGCGGTTGGAGGCTCTTCTAGTGGAAGTGCTGTAGCGGTAGCCTCAAAAATGTCATACGTCTCTTTAGGCAGCGATACCACTGGCTCAGTCCGTATTCCTTCAGCCACCTGCGGAATTACTGGACTAAAAACAAGCGCTGGGTTAATCAGTCTTGAAGGTGTTGCGCCACTATCAAAAACGCTAGATACCATAGGAATACTGGGTAGGTATGCAAAGGATATTGAAGTTATTTTAGATGTGATTAAAAGTCAGCCTTTAGCTGATGCCATAAAATCACCGCGCCTAAGCTTTTGGCTGCCTGAAAATTTACTCGATCCTAAGGTGCACTCAAGCATTGCAATCTTTTTACGTGAATTAAACGTCGCAAATCAGATTGATTTTCCGCAGTTCGATCATCTTGTTAATGCCACCAATATTGTGATGGCCTACGAAATTCATCAACAATACGCCCAAGAAATTGCCTCAGACCACCCTCCAAAGGGCCTTAAATCAGTCAGCAAAATAGCGCAAGGGATTAGCCAATCGCAATATTCTCAAGTGATCGAATCACTTCCAAAACTCACCCAAACGTTTATCG
>CAIPQU010000001.1 GCA_903867305.1 uncultured beta proteobacterium | reverse complement strand
TTTTACTACGGAGGATTCGGCAGATTTCAAAAAAGAGTGTACCGCGTGTATCTTCTGTGCCGAACCCTGTTCTTCGTCCAGCAACCGAAAAAGTTGCACACGGAAATCCTCCAACGAGCAAGTCGCAATCGGGGATCTCATCAGGCTGAACATCTCGGATGTCTCTTCCATCAGGGGCGTGCTTGAAGTTGTGTTCATAGATTCTCCTTGGTTTTTCTAAAAACTCATTAGCCCACACGCACTGGTGACCAGCCTTCTCTAAACCGAGTCGGAAGCCACCAATGCCTGCAAAAAGTTCAATGAACTTCATAGACCAAAATTGTTTTTGAGTTTCCAAAACCTAAGCAAAGCTTGGAACATTTCCCATCCTTTTGCTAGATCCTCTTCTGACCATTCCACAACCTTGATAAGACCATGATGAGTACGAGAACAGAACACATTCGCGCATCGAGCATTGGGTAACCCAAGACCATGTCGATAGGCCGAGAGTTGCATCAGATGCTCGTCATATGCCTCAACTTTATCGTCAGGGCCAAAGTCCTTAGATTTGGCATCCAATACGATACCTGTGGGCGCATGCTCATCAGCCTCGCTATAGAGGTCTACCTTGCCTCCAAAGCCCATGGGTGATGCAAAGGCATGCTCAGTGAGCCAGCGTTGCATAGGATGGATTTTAAAGTGCTCAAAGACCTTTTCTTCAAATGCTCTAGCGATATCCTCATGCTCTACAGGACGAACACCTTCAATCCAAGATTCAATTGACTCATGGATACGGGTGCCAATTTCCGCGGCTTGTTTTCCAGTCTCTTTCGAGTCGGCAACGATACGAGCAATAAAGTCTTTTTCGTTTTCCTCTGGTTTGCGTGGAAGGGTCAGAGCTGCTAACAACATTTGTTCGTTTTTCCACACTTCGAGACCCGGCTTTGCACAGACCTTGAGCACTGTTGTTACTGAGGGAACTAGGTCGAGTTTGCGTGCGTCACGAAGGGTAGTAGGACGGTCAGATCCATCCTTTGCTTTGACGGTGTATTGGGGTGCTCCGTCTTCTGAACGGTACCAGTGAACTGATTCTGCTGATCTTGCGATGATAGTTGTCATTTTTTAACCTTATTTTTTGAACCGAATGGACGACCGCGTTTTTTAGGTGCTGGAGTTTCAAACTCTTTAACCCACTTATACGCATTACTGTTTTTATCAAGCTCTCCTTTACCTACAGGGATCCAACCTTCAAGCTGAAATACACGCTCAGAAAGATATTCAATTAAATCTTTCAAAAACTGTATTTGTGTATATATTTTTTCTTTTTCTTTTTTGCTAATAAACATGATTCCTCCTATTGAAACCAAAGATAGAACCCATGGAGAATTCCAATGGGAAAGAAGATTGCGCCAGCTACTAAGAATCCCCACAAGCCTTGTGCAAAGCAAGTGAAAATATGAGTCAGCCACGCTAATACACAGGCAATACCGAATATCCATCCCATGTTATTTCTCCGTACTAATCTTGACATGTTTAAGAGTCTCGACACCTTTGTCGAGGGCATTGGCTACTCCAGTAATACCGAATGTAGCTACAAAAAATCCAAGTAAAACTCCTACAATAAAATTAATCATTTCTTTCTCCTAATAGGGAAATTTAGGTCTAGGCATGCACTGAACATCGATGATGATGTCCGACATCATTCCTGAAACCAATCGTTTTGACATAATGGGCG